>SHMW01000044.1:3026-34283 GCA_008080735.1 Promethearchaeota archaeon | reverse complement strand
TTATAATAGAATATGTTTATATAATTTTAGATAGTTGTTTTTGATTGTATTATAATTTGAGGAAGTTAATAAATAAGATATTATTGTTTATATGGTAAATAATTATGAATATTCTTCCTAAATGAAAGTGAAAGGATTAGAAAAAATTTCCCGCTCTCCGGAAATAATATTTATAAACTTCAATTCCAATAACACCAGGTAAAGCAAATAAAATACATATAACCCAATCGCCAAAAGAAAGAAACATAAAGTTGAGTTGCAAGTTTATTCCCATATAATCATTAAGAAAATAATTCAAGGGATAAGAAAACATAATTACAAGGATATGGATCATTAAAGTAAAGGATCCGACAACAAATAGAATTAGGGAGAATTCTTCTTGTACACTCTTGAAAATGGATTTATTGGGGCGTCTTATCGTCCATATAAATGTAAGTTCAGCGATGTATAGGGTAGTGATAAACATCGTCCGCGCTTTTTGGGAAAGTACTTGTTTTGAGGTCGAGCCTACAGGAATATAACTCAGAGAGGGATTAAGATTCAATTCATTTAAAGGTACTGAACCCGCTAAAGTGAGTTGTAATATTAAAACTAATCCTAACCCCATAAGAAATGCTTGGATTATTAGCATCTTCCATATATTCTTATTTAAAATCTGTTCATTATTTCGTGGAGGTTCATTCATTATATCTTTAGGGAACCTGTCAAGTACTAGTGCGAGTGAGGGTAAAGAATGAACTATTCCGAAAATGTAGATATGTTGCCAATTAGAGCTGAATAATTCGAAAAATGGAAGGAATTCATAAGAGAAGAAGATGAGCCCTTCCATTAAATTAAGACATATAAAAAAGTATATTATTGTTCTGATGCGTGAGAATAATCCCCGTCCAATTTCTACCCCACTTTTAATGGATGAAAAATTATCATCTGAAATAACCATATCAGAGACGTCTTTTGCGACGTCTGTTCCAGTTATTCCCATCGCTATTCCGCAGTTTGCCAATTTTAAAGCAAGAGAATCGTTAACTCCGTCTCCTGTCATGGCTACAACTTTCTTATCTTTTTGATATTCTTTTACAATGATTTCTTTATCTGATGGCTGCACTCGAGCAAATACACTAACTTTTTCGAATTTTATATCATTAAGGTTTTCCAATTGATTTCCCTCAATTACAAGTTCATCTTTATTAAATATTCCTACTTCAGAAGCTACAGTTTTCGCGGTAGATGGATGATCTCCCGTGATTATCGCTACTTTAATCTTCGCAGATTTACATTCTTCCACCGCATTTTTCACATCTTCCCTGGGAGGATCGATGATTGAGACAAATCCTAAAAAAACCAAATCGCTTTCAATCTCATCTCTTTCTTGTATATGTGGATTTCCATAAGAATTAAGGCTTCGATAGGCAATAGCTAAATTTCTATAACCATCTTCTCCTTTAAGGGTAACTTTATGTAAGATGTTTTTCCTAAGTTCTTCATCAAGTTTTTTCTTCTCTCCATTAATTTCGAGGCAGTCAGAAAGGTTAAGTATCACTTCTGGAGCGCCTTTACTGAATGCGTAAATTTTAGATTCCTCTTCTTTATTTCTACAAACAGTCGTCATTCTCTTAATTTCTGAATTAAAAGGGTATTCAACTAAGATTTCGTATTTGCTTTTAACATCATAAACAATAACACCCAATTTTTCCGCTAAAACTAATAATGCAGCTTCTGTAGGGGAACCTAATGCCTTTCTGACAGCCTTTGATTTAATATTTTGTTTCTTAATTTTTACATCTTCAAAAACTAATTTAGCATTATTATTAAGAACCATTGAATCAATAAAGTGTGAATATGTTGGATTTTTTTTTAGGTTGATAAATGAGTCTTTTTTGATTATATGGCCATCTGAATCATAACCCGACCCCGTGACCTTTAAATCATGGTCATTTATCCAAAATTCCTCTACAGTCATTTCATTTTTGGTTATAGTTCCAGTTTTGTCCGAACATATAACCGAGACCCTTCCAAGTGATTCAATAGCAGATAAATTTTTAATGATAACCCCACTTTGAGCCATATTTAATATACCTGTAATCAAAACTAGAGTAACCAAAAGTGGGAGATTTATGGGGATAATATTCATAGCCCGCAAAATTGAATCTGTAAGTGCTGTAGAAATGGGTATGGCTAAATATAAAATTTTATAGAAAATCAAAATAGAGAGATTTATTAATACGATTATGCCTAATATGTACCCTAACCTATTGAGTTTTTTAGTTAAAGGAATTTTCTCTATGGAACCCATCTCATTCAGCGATTCTGAGATTTTCCCTATTTCTGTATTTTCGCCTATTTCTGTGACTAGAACTTTCGCCCTCCCAGTAAGGACGTAGGTTCCCATAAAAACCATATTATCTTGTTGTTGTATTGCCAAAGCTTGATTTTCCAGAAGACTTGTCTTTTTTTCAATTGGTTCACTTTCGCCGCTCAAGGGAGCTTCACTAACCGATAAATCCACAGAATCTAACAATCTTCCATCGGCGGGAATTTTTGAACCTTGATTCAGCAAAATAATATCGCCTGGGACTATTTCTCTTGAAGGAATTGTTTTTTGTTCTTCATTTCTGATTACTATACTATTCAATGCAGTTATTTTCTTGAGGGAATCCAGTGCTTTTTGCGCCCTATATTGCTGGATTATTGCCGTTATTGAATTAATAAATATAACTGTGAAAGTTATTATAGTTTCCTCGGGGGAACCGAGAATTACAATTATAATCCCTGAAATAATAAGAATTAGAATTAGAAAATTGAAAATTGGTGCTAAATAAATCCTCCAAAGGTTACGTTTCACATCAGGAAGTTCATTATATCCATATTTTTCACGCTTCTCTATTATATTTTGTTCAGTTAAGCCAGTATAAGGATCTGTGTCAAATTCACGAAGTAATTTCTCAATCGGTTTAGCATAATAATGATAATTCTCAAGTCTATTTTGATCCATCTTCTTTCGGCTTAATTAAATTATCCTATAATTATTAAGTTCAAAATTCAGATTTAAAAATATTGAGAATTGTCATATTTTAAAATATAGCTTGGAAACATTTCCTAACTGAATCGATCCAATTTAAAAAAGATTATTAAACCTATCTAATCAATTTATTTTTTCGACTATCTTATCTGGTTCTCCCAATAGAGACAAGAGTAGATGATGTTTCTTTCTAATGGTGGTGGAAGAAAAGTTGGTTACCTCTTCCACTTTCTTCTGGATGAAAACACTTCGGTATTTTTTTTCTAAAGATTGGCCAATATAATAGAGCAATCCAGCTGTGAAGGCTTTATAATTAAGATTTTTTATTTGACTATAGGGGATAAGTTTCAATAATTTATCGAGCCTGAGTAGCATATTAATTTTAAGTTTATTAAATTCTTGCTTATCTTCAAAGTATTCTTTTATCTCCCCGAAAGGGATATCATTGATATTTTTTTGAAATAGGATCTTAATTTTTCGCTTGATTTGTTCTTCTAATTCAGCTTTACTTATAGAGGTTCTTTTCCAACGGTTTTCGGATTTTAAGATTTTGAGCATCGCATTATTGAGCATTTTTTTATTTATTTTATGTCCCAGCTCATTGCATACATCAATATATTCTTCTAAGCGAACATTTGTAGTATCTTTTATCTCCATCCATAAAATAGCGAGGAAGATAATGACCATATTTTGATAAGACTTTTTAAATTTTTTCACATACCGAATATAACGGTCTTTTATTCGCTGCTGCTTTACTTGATCAATATTGAGGCCAATCCCGTAACCTTTAAGCAAGTCGATCGTTTTTTTCTGTTCAATGAAGCTGGTCTCATAATCCTTAAACCATTTATCAATTTCTTTGATTTTCTCATATTTTTGTTTTATTTTAGGATCTTGTTTTGCGCGTGAATCCCGTATTCGTATTCGGCGTTCATAATCTTTTTGAGATTGATCGAAATAATCGAATTGTTTTGTGTTATTTTCAAATTCCACATTCTCATCTAAAATCAGCCCGCAATCTTGACAAACAAGATACCCTCCCTCTTGTTTCACATTATTATGCGGACATTCTAAAATGTTCTCAAGATCACTATGATTTTTATCGTTCACGAAATAATCCAATCTAAATTAATTATATCCTCTATACAATTTTTGGAATACAAAAAAAATGAACCAAAAATTTTATTTAAATGTTTAGATAATAAGAAATTAACTCTAATAATTCCCATTTATTCGCAATAGAGAAAAAATTTTAAGGATTTGATATAAATGCGAAAAATAAAAAGAGAGATCGTATCTGAAAATATTAGGATTTTCGGAGGAGTATTTTTCATTGCAATAGTTCCTCTAGAATTGATAAATTTCATCTTTGTATTATTCTCAGATTTTAAAATCAATGGTTCGACAACAAAAATAATAAACATATTACTTTATTACGAGTATGGACCTGCATTTAGTTTGATGATATGGTTTTTTTTACTCGTTCTAATAATGTTTTTTTGGATACTAGGATTTTATTTTCTTAAATTTGCTAAAAATCCATTAGATTCCAAGAACTATTCAAAACATCTATTTTTAATTGGAGCAATCTTAATAACCCTTACATTCATCAAGCTTTATATGCTTTATCTGATAGAGAGAGGAATATTAATATTAGATAATACTCAAATCGGTTTTGAACAAGCGCTTTTAGATTTCAATTTTACTCCAATCTATACTTATTACATGTGGCGTATATTACCCATCTGCGATTGTTATAGAATTATGGTTGGGATTGTGATGGGCGCAATTGGCCTTTATTGGCTTTCTGTTCAAGAGAAAGAGGAAAAATCTAAGAAGGAGTTAAAAACTGATCAATCAAAAATATTACAATAAGATTAATCAGTTTTCCTTGATTTAATTGGAAATATGAAATCTTTTAATAATTAAATATCTAATAAAGTAATAAAACAGAAAAAGGGTTAAGAAAATTATGGATTTTTATGATGTTATAAAGAATAGGAGGAGTTATAGATTCTATGAGCCAAAAATGCCAGAGCAGGAAACAATCGAGCGAATAATAGATGCAGCTCGTTTAGCACCTACTTGGGCAAATTTTCAAGGAGTTGAATACATAATAGTTCAAGAGCCCGATAATGTTAGCAGAATTTGGAAAGCTATAGGACAGAAAAATAAATTTGAATCTGCTCCTATGTTTGTTGTAGGTATAATATCTCCTTCGGATTCGGGTAAAAATATGAATGATGAGCAATATTATGGCGTGGATTTTGGTATTTGCTTTGAGCATCTGATCTTAGCAGCGACTGCTGAAGGATTGGGTACTTGCTGGATTGGATGGTTTAATGAGGAAAAAATTAAAGAGATTCTTAAAATCCCCCAAAAATACAAAGTATTGGGGTTGACTCCACTAGGATACCCTAAGAAGGAAAAAGGAGCTGTTAAAGATAGAAAATCCTTAGATAATTTAATCCACAAAGAAAAATTTTAATTTTTTCAACGCTTTATTCATGTTTTTTCATAATGTATAAAAGAACATAACGGGGATAAGAATCTCATACCTAGATCGCATTAAATTTTCTAATAGTGAAAAATAAATAAAGAAATAATTTATCATAAGTAGAATAATTACCTAGAATTACAATCTCAAATATGAATCTTATAAGGATTAACACAAAGACAAATATAATAAATTCTACTGAAATAACGAAGGATTCAGAATATTTTTTATACGGATCACGAGGGCTTACATCCAAAATAGTGAATGATGAAGTCCCTCCAAAATGCGACCCTTATGGTCCAGAAAATAAATTAATCATCTCTAACGGCCTATTAACCGGAAGTCCCTTTCCCAACTCGGCTCGAACCTCAGTGGGCGGTAAGAGTCCTCTTACTGGTGGTATTAAAGAAGCTAACGTGGGAGGTAGAGGCTCCATGCTCTTGGCGCAAAACGGTATCCGTGGAATAGTGTTAGAAGATCAATCGGATGAATGGAAATATGTATTAATCGATCAGGAGGAGGTTCATCTTGAAAGTGCCGAAGGTTTTGTGGGATTAGGAAATTACGAGCTCTGTGAAAAACTATATGAAAAATATGGCGAGAGAATAGGCATTTATTCTATTGGCCCCGCGGGAGAAAACCTTATGAGGTCTTCTACTGTTGCATCCAATGATTTAGAAGGTTATCCATCACGCCATGCTGCTCGTGGAGGGCTCGGTTCCATAATGGGCTCAAAAAAAATTAAAGCGGTGGTCATAATACCACCTCAAAAATCGAAGGTAAAAATAGGCAACATTAAAAAATTCCGCGAAATTACAAAACCTTTCACGAAAAATCTGGCTACATCGAAAGAAACATTTTCTATTTTCGGAACTCCCTTAATGATAAAAGCTATGAGCGAATATGGGGGATTACCGACCAAGAACTTTACGATGGGGTCATACGAGAGCGCAGACCAAATTTCTGGGGAAAAACTGCATGAATTGGTAGTAAATCGCGGGGGAAAAAATAGGTTAGCTTGTAGTCCGACATGCGTTATTCGTTGCTCAAATCTAGTAAAGGATGCAGAAGGGAAGCATATCACTTCCAGTTTAGAATATGAAACGATTGCGATGAACGGATCCAATCTGATGATTGACGATCTGGATAAAATCGCGAGAATAGATCATATGTGCGATAATATTGGAATAGATACGATTGAATTCGGATGTACGATGGGAGTTGCGATGGACTCAGGAGAGATTGAATGGGGAGATGCAGAGGCAGTCTTTGAGATTCTTGAAGAGATTAAAAAAGGCTCGGAAAAAGGAAAGTTATATGGGAATGGAGTCTGTCATTTGGCAGAGGAAGTCGATCATGACAGGGTTCCTCATGTAAAAGGACAAGGTATGTCTGCATATGATCCACGAGTATTTAAGGGTATGAGCGTGACATTTGCGACCTCTCCGATGGGAGCTGATCATACCGCTGGAGCGGCAATAGCGGGCAGAGCGGCACGACAAGACAGAGATTATGGAGAACTTACCGATAACGGGCATAAATTAGATTTATCATATGAATTACAGATATACACAACGGTACTTGATTCTATGGGTTGTTGCTACTTTATTGGACCGAGCTACGAAACTATGGGATTGATCGCGGATGCTTTGAATGCGATGTATGACTTAGACCTTACTCGAGATAATGTTATTGATCTTGGAAAGCAAATATTAAGGAATGAGCTTGAATTTAATCGAAAAGCTGGAATTGAAGAAGATATGAATAAATTACCTGAGTTCTTTCGTAGGGAGGCTTCAGAGCCCGTAGAACTTACGGTCAGTCTTCAAGAAGACAGTTTGAGAGATTTCTGGAAAAATCTATAGAGTAATAATTATATATAAGTCAAAAGTCCTTTTTTTCTCAATAAATATTCAGTTAATAATATTAAGAAAATCCCGATAAAAAGACCCATGAGGTTAAACATAGTAAAAACCCAACTATAGAGGGGGGGATAGTAGATTTGAGTTATAATCCCAAACACTATTGAAATTGCACTAGAACAAACAAATATCAGTTTTTTAGTCTTATAAATACTTAGAGAAAAATTCCACGACGTAAGAATAAATATGATATTGGTCCCTCGCAATATAACATAATTTCCTTGAGGGAAGGGGATTAATTTGATACTTATCAAGAGATTTAACATAAGCCAATAAAGAATTAGTATTGAGAAAATGTGTAATTTATGAGTTGAAAAAGGAGATAGCTCGACTTTAATAACAATGTAAACGATAAACCAAGGTAAACATAATAATATTAGGGAAATTTTTCCTAAAATTCCATTAATCCATAATAAATCTGCGATGAATTGGACCAAAGAAATTAAAAATAGTATTAACATCCCAATTAATCGGAGAGAAAAATAGGTTTTACCTCTTATACTCATTGTAAGATCCTTGTTTAAGATAATTAGTTATTTGGCTCTTTCCATGGAGCAGTAATACTAAATAGTGCATTATTATCAAGATCACCTTTTATTTAACTATATGAAGATAGTATTTTAAGTTACTGGGTGATTAATATTTTGGATATTTCGAAATTTCCTTACCCTCTTTTCTATCTTAACAATTAATATTATATTTTTCAAAATTAATATTAAACTAATTCATTCAAACTCATGACTTTGATTCATAAAGTATTAGGAGAGTAATTTAAATGAATAAAAAAAAGATTTTTAACAAATTACAAGAAATCGTCGGAAAAGATTACGTATCGGATGATCAAGAGGAATTGTTTATTTATTCAATGGATCCAGGTGCCTCAGAACCACGCTCAGTAGATTTTGTTGCGATGCCTGAGTCTGTAGAGCAAGTTCAAAACATTGTTCGGTTAGCCAACGAAGAAAAGATACCAATAATACCGATGGGTGGTGGGCTAACTTTAAGCGGCTTAGTTATCCCCGTAAATAGTGGGATTGTATTGGATATGAAGCGAATGAATAAAATCTTGGAAATTGACGAGACAAATCGGTACGCGAAAATTGAAGCGGGAGTAAGCGCCGGAAAATTGTTTTCCTATCTGGAAAAAAACTATCCCAATCTGGAGGTATCCATTCCAGACGCTCCACCTTCAGTAACCATAGCAGGGAACACCTTGATTCATGGTTCTGGATTTTTATCCCAAAAATATGGAAATCATGGCGATATGCTAAATGGGTTGGAAGTGGTCCTTCCCAATGGAGAGGTATGCAGAATGGGTTCTTGCGCCGTTTCCGACCATTGGTTTACCAGAGGCCCTATTCCAGATTTTATCGGGCTCTTTACAAGTTCTTTTGGAACAATGGGAGTTGCTACAAAATTATCGATTAAGCTCTATCCCAAGCCAAAAATGAGGGATCTTGTGTTTGGAATTTACAAAGAGCCAGAATTGAGCACCCAATTAATTTGGAATGTAACTCAAACAGAGCTAGCAGAAGATATTTTACTAGGAGTACAAGGAAAGCCCGATTGGATGGCGGGGTATGTATTTATTATTACGTATATCACGGGAAAAAACCAAGATGAATTAGATAAGAAAGAAAAGAAACTAAAACGAATTTATAGGAAAAATGGAGCGCGATATATGAAAGCCCCTCCAAGAATTCGAGAGGTGTTTCTGGAAAAACCTCAATTTGCCGCAAAGGCTGCTGATTTTCGAAAAGGTGGTGGTTTTGAATACGTAGGAAGTTTCTTTCCTTTAAGTCAAGCCCCTGAAGCAATTAAACGTGGAATAGAAATTTCTGAAAAGTATGGAATAATACCTACGTTAGGGGCACGAGTAATAGATAGAGCTCATAATGTAATGGTCTTTTTCTCCTATTCATTCAATAGAGCGGATTCCGAAGATATGCAAAATGCTCGAAACGCTTTACACGATACGAACGTCATGTCTTTAGAATTAGGCGGTATCCCGTGGAAAGGAGAATTGGGAGCGCAACAATTAATCTTAGAGAGAATGGATCCTAATTACAAATATCTATTAGAAACCATCCGAAATCAATTAGATCCCCATGGGATAATGAATCCAGGCAACTGGGAGGTGAAATAAATGGAACTAAAAGAATTTGACGGCATTATTCACAGGTGCTTTAGATGCGGCTATTGTAAATTTACGTATGATTATTCGGATTTTAACTGCCCGAGCTATAAGAGGTTTCAATTTGAGAGTTTCAGTACTGGGGGAAGAATGTGGCTCATCTATGCTTTAATGTCTGACCAACTAAAATGGAGTGAAAAGTTAGCAAATATATTATATGCGTGTCCTACATGCGGTAATTGTATGGAAAATTGCCGATTTGACAAATTTAACGATTTTCTAGTTGATATTATTGAGTGCGCCAGAGCTGAAGCAGTTAAAAATGGATATTGTCCAGAAAATCAAAAAGTTTTACTAGAGAGAACAACAAATCCAGAATTCTATAATCCCTATGGAGAATCCAATTCTGATAATGAAGAACTAAAGAATAAATATGATTTACCCGATAAAGCAGAATATGTCTACTATATAGGTTGTACTTCTAATTATCGTCAAAAAGATTTGAGAGATTCGACAATTCGATTTTTAAAAAATGCAGGTGTCAATTTTACATTAATTGATGAACATTGTTGCACCAGTCCTCTTTTAAGAACAGGACAAATAGAACCTGTAAAGGATTTTATGAACTACAATATTGAAAAAATCAAGGAAACGGGAGCAACGAAAGTTGTCACATCTTGCGCAGGATGTTATCGCACACTTAAAGTGGATTTTGAAAAACAAGGCATCAATATGGATATTAAAGTATATCACATTACCGAATTGATAAATCAACTTTTAGTGGAAAATAAAATAGAGTTTAAAACTGAATACAAGAAAAAAATAACTTATCATGATCCGTGCCATTTAGGAAGACATAGTGGATTATATGACATTCCCCGAGAAGTTTATAAAACCATTCCCGGTATTGAATTCGTGGAAATGGAAAGAATTAAAGAGAATTCATGGTGTTGCGGTGCGGGAGGGGGAGTTAAAATAGGATATCCTGATTGGGCATTAGAAATCTCGAAGGAACGATTAGAGGAGGCCAAGGAAACAGGAGCAACGATACTTTCATCCACATGTCCATTTTGTAGAACTAATCTTTCGGATGCCAATAACAAATTTGATATGGGATTAGAAGTAATTGATTTAGTAGAGATTTTAGATCAAATAGAAATTGTTCCTAGATCAAATTAATATTTTCTTAATTTTTTCCTTTTTATCATATTGAATTTTAAATTAATTGATTTTCAAATAGAGAATTGGAGTGATAAGATATGAGGTTAGGGGCTCATGTGAGTGTTGCTGGTGGCAAATATAAAGCAATCGAACGTGGTGCCAAAATAAAATGTGAAGCTCTTCAAATATTTATCCGAAACGTAAGGGCTTGGACATCAAAACCTTTGGAAGAGCAAGATATTAAAGATTTCTTAGAGTTTAAAACAAAACATAAAGAGATATGGCCAATATTATCTCATAATAGTTATTTAATTAATCTTGCAGGCACAGATGAGGAGAAATTGAACAAATCTTTTAATGCTATGCTAGACGAGTTAACTAAGGCTGAGCAATTAAAATTAGACTATATTAATATGCATCCCGGTAATAAAAATGAAGACGAGAAAGAGGAGGATGCCTTACTCCGAATCGCATCTCAACTTAATAAGTTATTTGATGAGACAAATAATTCTAAGGTTAAAATCGTGTTAGAAACTACCGCTGGTCAAGGAAATGATGTCGGATACAGCTTTGAACATATGGCAAAAATTATTGAGAATATTGAAAATAAGAATCGAATAGGTATAACATTCGATACGTGTCATTCATTTGCGGCAGGATATGACTTCACTACGCAAGATAAATATGATCAATTATGGAATAATTTTGAAGAAATTGTAGGTTTAGAATATTTGTATGCTTTTCATTTAAATGATGCGGCTAATGAATTAGGATCTCGAGTTGACAGGCATGAGCATATCGGTCAAGGGGAAATTGGGTTAAAAGTATTTTCATTTTTTGTTAATGATGAGAAATTCTCCGAACATCCCGGAATATTGGAAACACCCGATGGAATTGAAAAGTACGAAGAAAACTTACGTAAACTGAAAAATCTAAGAAAATGATTAAATTCATTAAATAAGAATTTGGGATATTCTATTGATCTTTATTATTGAGATCATCTAAGTCAAGATTTTTGTAAATCGGAAGCGTAAAAGAAAAGATTGAGCCCTTATTTCTTCCTTCTGATTCCAGAGTGATCTTTCCCCCATGGAGCTCTAGAATTCGTCTGGTTATAAATAATCCAAGACCACTGCCTTCTGATACTAAACCTTCTTCTTCGTTCCTTTTAATTTTTCCAAATTGTTGGAAGACTTTTTCTTTCTCCTCCTTAGTAAACCCTATTCCCGAGTCCTTCACCGATACCCTATATTTATTATTTTCAATTTCACTAATTACCTCAACTTTTCCCTTAGGAGGTGTATATTTAATCGCATTACCAAGAAGGTTAATCAAGACTTCATGTATTCTTTCTTCTTCTAATTCTGTAACCATTTCATCATGAATTTGAAGATTTAAAGTAATATTGCGTTTTTCAGCTAGACTTTCAACCTCTTTTTTGGCGGCTCGAATTATTTTAGCTAAGTCTTCGATATTTTTATCCAATTTAATCTTATCGGAATCTAATTTAGAACTTTTTAGAAGATCTTTGACTAGATTTTCTAATCGATTGCTCCCCATTTTTATTTCTTTTACAATAGATATGATATCATTATCTAACTTATTTCTATGAACTTCTAATAAAAGATCGGCAAATCCTTTAATAGCAATAAGAGGAGTTTTTAATTCATGTGTTGCTCTCCTCATTAATTCTGTTTTTAATTCATTTACTCTACCTAACTCTTCTTGGGATTTCTTCAATTTTTCTTGAATATATTTTCTTTCTAAAGCGTTTCCAATAATTTCAGAGATGATTTTTAATAATTTGAAATTCTCATATTCCCATTCTCCAATTTCTCTGATATTGTCAAACCCAATAAATGCTTTTAGGTCATTTTTGATAAATATAGGAAATGCGAGCAGTGATTTAATTTCTTGCATCTCAAGTAGTTTTTGAACCGCGATAGCCTCATTTGGCAACTTCGAAACGTCTTTAATATGAATGGTCTCTCCGTTCTGTAACTTTTTCATCCACCAAGGTAGGCTTTTTTTTGGAATATCTTGTAGGATTTCCATCTGGGATTTTACTTCCTCAGCGCACCATTCATGGGTATTTGACATTGTCTCGCTCTCCTCTGAGAATATGAAAAAATATGCTCGATCAGCTCCACTAAATTTTCCTATTTCTTCTAATGATATATTTATAGCTTCATCAAGATCATATATCCCAACAAATCGAGAAGATATTCTCGAAACTACTCTTTCAAATTCTAGTTTACTTTCAAGTAATCTTTCTTTATAGACCGATCTCTTTTTTTTAATAAAGATACAAATTTTATTCCCTGTATCCGTATCTATCAATTTGAGAATACCAATTACTTTTTTGTGATAGCCTTGTTCATCTCTTAAGTGAAAAGGTAGGGATATTGAATTATGTGAATTCTTTAGTTTTTTGACCGCTTGTCTAATTTGCTCTATTTCATCTTGCTGGATAAATGTACCCAAGGAATTATTTAAAATATCGTAAGAAAAACAACCCATAAAGTCGTAGAATCGTATATTAGCATCTCTAATGATGAGATCATCATCTAGCTCGATAAAAATATCAGAAGTATTTTTCTTCAGAAATTCAAACTTATCCATTTTCAAAGCGTAATCTTACAATATTGAGTTTATTGGTTTATTATTAATTTAAACACATAAAATCATATCAACAAAAATATTTAGTGTTTGAGAAAACTAATCGTAAAGTTTGTTGAATTAAGGCAAACCTTATTTTTCCTATCAAAATAGTAAAGAATTTGCTATTTAAAACTATGGTTAAGCAAAACGTAAAGCTAATAGCTGTAAAATGGCGATCTGGTGGAGTCTAAGAATGTATTGAAAAGTGTTATCCCAAACCGCGATTAGTCTTATTCTATAGAGGCATGAGTATTATCGATATCTTTTTCCGTAATTCCTAATTCCTTCATAAGGATCCCTCCAATGGCATCTAAAACCGAAAGTGTTGAAATATCGAATAAACTGGTATAGGGTGCAAGAGATTGTTGAGAAGTCGCTTTATCCTTACTTTTTCCTTCAATTTCGATAATCAAATCACAAAGATTTCCAATAGTACTCTTTGGTCTAGTAGTAAGTAATATGAGCTTCCCTCCAATATCTTTTGCTTTTCGAGCAATTGCGGCGGGAGAAGTTGTCTCACCACTTCCACTAATTATAATTAGTAGATCCTTATCTGTATATCGATACGTTACTGCGTCTGAAACAAAACACGAGTTAATTTTTAGATGCATTAAACGTTGGGCGAAAGCGCGACCCATAAATCCTGATCTTCCTGCTCCGTATACGAAAACACGATTATTGAACTGATGAGTATCTAAAATAAGCTTTATTAATTCCAAAATCGAGTCTGTATCGACATTGTTTGCGTTCTTGAGTATTTGATCAGAGATCTCTTCAAGAGTAGCTGTAAATTTATTGATGATATTTTCTTTTTCTGATCTCATGTATAATTTCAATTAATCTTCTTCTTTAAATTTCTCGGGATTGACACATCTTCGCCACTCTTGAACCGATTCTTTCGGTCCTAAACCGATTACTAAATCACCCACTTGAAAAGTAAAATCTGGTTTAAAGCTATAAATCCATTTATCTTCACGTTTGAGAGCAATAATATGGAAGCCCCGTTTGTATCGACTGTCTTGAACGTCTTTATAAGTCTTATCCTTAAAATATGAATCTTCGGATAGAGTTTCTCTCACAACTATCTCGGAGGTCTCCGAAATGGCTTTTTTCAAAATTTTATGAGGTTCAAAACCTTTTACTATGCTCTCTGCTATGTTCCCTGCAGCATCAGCAATTAATTCACAAGAAAAGACAATTCTTAAAATACCCACCAAATCTCGAGGGTTATCAATTTGATTTGACAATTCCAATAAATCCTTTTCAAAATTGATATTTAAACCATCCATAAGTTCTTCCATCTCCAAAACATCCTCTGCGACCTCATAATTATTAAAGAAAAGCGCAGCTAAGGCTAATTCGGTCATTGTCTCCGATATGTCTGTAATTTGTACATAATCCTTCTTAACCTCGGCAAATAGCTCTTGAATGTCTGGATCGTCAATATTGAAAGTCGATTCTTTTAAGCGTTTTTCTAAATCGAAAGAAATAGGCTCGGTATCATAACATTCTTTTTTTAATGCCATGATAGGATCCTTTTCTCCTTTTACTATGAGGATATCTCCCTCTAAGACCTTTTCATCCTTGCTTAGAAGCCATTTATCATCCCTACGTATTGCGATAAGGTCCACGCCATGTTGGGAACGGAAATGGACATTTTTTCGAAATTTCCCGATAAAGTCGCACTCTTTGTTGACTTTAATTTTCACTATGGGTTCAGGTACATAATCCCACATTACTTGAGTAAAATCAGCAATATCGCTATTGATATAAACGATTCTCGCAATATCGGATAAAGCATCAGAAATCTTATCAATAGAGTACCCCATAACAACGATGGGTTCTAATTTTTTAGCCTTTTTTATTCCACCTGGTTGGGTTTGGATTATTTGGAAATTTAAAAGAAAGGTGAGTTCATGGATTCTTTGTTCAATTTTATATGCCTCATCAGCGATTTCTTTACTTCCGAATTTGATGGCGCTGTATGCAAGATCAATCATTAGATCGATGTTTTGTTTCATTTGGCGTAATATATCTTTCAAGGAGATTGGCTTATACTTAAATTTCTTTTTGATTGCCGTCATTTTTGTTTTTCATTCACTAATAATCTACTATTTTTTGATTTTATAAAAATATTGTTATAAAGAGAATTATAAAGAAGGGATTTAGGAAATCTAATAATGAAGTTATGGCGGGAATAAGATAATTATTTGGGTCTTTACCCTTTTTAAATAGGTAAATTGAACTAATAAAGAGAGTAACAAACATAATAAAAAACAGTATCAACATCGTTATTAATAATATTGAGATCATAAATAATGGGTTTACAATCGGGACACTCGTCAATGCTGCTGTACCATAGCCGATTCCTAATAAAGCCCCGAGACCTAATAAAGTGGTTATTAATAAACCAATGAAATTTTCTTTCAAACTTTCGGATTTTGTAATTTTTGGGGGGATAATACCTATATATAATTGAGTTGTTAAGCGTGAAATTAGCACAGTCGAGATATCCCCAATTAGAGAGTTTAGGGAAGGAATTAATAAAAGAATAACCGGAATGCTATACAAAATATCCTCATTTAGCGAAAGGATAGTGCCAGAAATCATACCCATCAAAGAGGAAAGGACTACAATGATAATAGATTCCTTAACAATTTTTTTAAAATATTCGAACCGGGGGAAATCGTCAAAAATTTGTTTTAAAGGTTTCAATTAAGGCACCCCCATTAGGATTAAAGTCAAATAAAAACTTACCACAGAAAAGAAATCATCAATCGCGGTCATGGTAGGGCCAACAACATTATTGGGGTCAAACCCCAATTTAAACGCGGCATAGTTCAGGATCGTCGATATGGGAATTGAAATAGAAAGGCTAAAGAGCATGGAAATTGTAGGGATGATAATAATTATACCAATATCTAAGATGTATAAACGGAAAATAAATAAATTCATAAGCACTGTGATAATCCCTATTAGAATTGAGGTAACAATTGCTAAAACATAGGTAGCTAATACATTTTCACCCCAAGATTTAATGCCAAACTCTCCCAAGATAAGGTCTCGTGAGGTACGTGCGATAAAAGGACCGCTAATATTCCCACGTAACGAAAGCAAGGCGGGAATGATTAATATAAGGACCGGAAAACTTTTAAATGGAAGGATGAGGATGGATAATATTATACCCGCCAAGATGGACCCGATTATTGAGATAAGTTCCGAGGGGAATGTCTCCTTAATAATCCGAAATCTTGTACTAATTGACTCCATAGTTCAGCGCCCGTCATTATTGGTATAATTTGGTGATCGTGTTTCTCTATT
The DNA here is from genome assembly GCA_008080735.1 of Promethearchaeota archaeon. Lineage (GTDB taxonomy): Archaea > Asgardarchaeota > Lokiarchaeia > Sigyniarchaeales > SOKP01 > TEKIR-8. The sequence continues at coordinate 17,568 of SHMW01000044.1, read as the reverse complement.
CTTATTTAATTTTTTAAATTTAATACTCCATAAAAAAATATCTAAACATTTCTTATTCTATTATCTAATTTTTGCATTCTAATTTAGATTAATTTAACAGGGAAGAAAAGATCTTGATTGAGAGAAAGGTTCATGGTGAATATATTAAAATCATCCCCCTTTGCTCTAATTTTATTAGATCATTACTTAGATTATTAAAAATGAAATAAGGTTAGAAAAAAAAGGGTTTATTAAATTTACTAAATTAAAAGACTCACTCTATTTCTCAATTATAATTTTTCTATGATTTATAATTCCAATTAGTGCGAAGGTTCCCATAAAAGCGAAAATCAAGATGAATAATGGAAATCCAGGTATTTGACCGTCAGGATCGGGTGCTAATTCATAAGTAATGGCAAATATAAACCCAGAATCTATATTCATACTTGAGAAATTCAACTTTATCGAATTCGAAGTCTTCTCTAAGATAATCTTCTCTAATTCTCCTGGTGGTGGCATATTCCACTCCTTATTACCACTCATATCAAATGCGTAGAAGTAAATAGTATCTTCAAAAGGATTAATTGTATTAAACTCAATAGAAAAGGTAAATGAAGTTATATCGTTTGTATCATCAATAAATAAGTCCAGATAATTTAAAATTGTTCCATTTCCTATCGTTTCATTAGTAGGATTATTCTTTAGAATGCTATAATAAAGAGAACTTCCACTGGTAGTTACATTTGTGGTGCTTTTGTAGACTGCTTCATTAGATTGATCTGAAATCAATTGATATGTTTGCATACCCGAGTTTAGTGTTTGATTTGTTTTTAAGTAGGTTGAGAAATATCTCCAATTCCCAGATTCTCCTATAACCCATCCTGACATATATTTTATAAGATTTTTATCAGAGTCTATACATATTTTTAAATATTCTTTTCCACCAGTTGAGTTACTGAATTCGATATATTCGTTGGTAATGGTTGTTTTTCCATATAATTGATCCGCAAATGAATTAAGACACTCTAACGATTCTGGGGTCGTACCAACTGGTAAGACAAAAGGATAATATGGATTGGCATAGTCCATTAAGCCTACGGGAAAAAATGGCCAGTAAGAATTTGCTACTCCGATTGGGATATCATTTTCACCGTTAAGTGTTTTCATGTTATCATAAAAATCACCGAATAAAACATTTAAAAACTGCAATTCGGGTTGACCGCTTGGTGGAATGAAAAGTCCCCCACTCTGTTCTTGAAGATACGTTAGATTATATAAGATCAATTTCCACCCTTCAATCAGAATTTTTTTGTTTATGTTACCATCATCATCGTTGATTTTAACATACAAAACATTTCCCGCCTCATAGCCCCAGTCAACATCCGATTCTACTTCGGTGAGATAAAATTCGAGCCCCCCAGTACTATTAATTACTATTAAATCACTCACAACATCACTGTTCTTATCAATTGTAATATTTATTATGTCATCATCTGAGGCTTTCAAGAATATTATTAATTCTTCACCAAGTTCAGTTACAGAAGCTGTTTTATAATCCCCAGGGAAAATTTTATTAATATGCTCATTGAATATAAATTCTAAGGTTTTCTTATCCGTATAGTCGGGGAATAAAGTAAAACATTCCGATAATACAGATGGATTGGCGGGATAAAAATTATTTGCTGCTCCTAAAGTTACATTTTCCACCTCAAGCGAATATTCCGTTCCATTCCACTGATATATATCTCCAAATATAATTTCAAAATTTCTGTAATAAGTTTTTGTATCGAGAATGAAGGACTCAGTAATATTAGATATAGAATCAACTTCAACTTTCGTCCTAAAAGCATCTTCTTCTCCATAAGTATCATAAAAATAGCTTTCCCCTATGTCGTATGCCCATTCAACATTATCAGTATCATCCATTGAAAATACCTGAGTCATTTTTTGTTCAATGATTACATATCCTAAAGAAGGACCATAATAAATTCTAATTTTGATATCTGCTGATTTAAGAGTCCCATTATTATAAAAAGTCAAATTATAATAATATCCATCCGTTGTATTTTTAAATATCATCTTGTGATTATTCGTTCCAGAAATTGTGGTAATATTGTCAAAACGATTAAGGTACCCTGCTTGAAACATTGGATATATTTGACTTCTATTGAGAATATCTGCCATGAGATCAATTTGTAAGCCTTTAGAGGTACCGTTGATGGGTAAGATGAAGGGAACATAAAATGAATTCTGAGTATAATATTTTTCTGGAATGGATGATGATTCATTGTAACCAAAATATGCAAAAAATTCTTCTGATCTGAACGGAACTAATTCAAGAGAAGATGCATTCCAAAAACATTCACTAGCATTTATTTTAGACATTGACTGTGAACCATCATAATGGGGTTGATTGAATGTTACATTAGAAAAGGATGTAATATTGTAGATCTGAAGAAGTTTTGTCGCATTTATAAAATTTTGATTCGTCGAATTTCTCATAGTGCGCTCTATTTCAAATATCAGCTTCTCTCCCACATTAATATCCCAGTACCAATCGTTATTGGGACTATCTTCTGGTATATTTTCATCCCCGTGTGCGGGAATTAAATAGATTCCAAAGGCAAGAAAACTCTGAAGCAAGATTAAGCATACCAGTATTTTAGATTTATAATTTTTAATTTTTTTCATAAGATTTCACATTATTAAATAATTCCTTTTACGAAATTATAAAATAAAAATATTATAACATTAATAACCTCCAATCTATAAAAAGCTATCCAAGTTTTATCTATATAGACTATATTCTTTCTCAAATAGAACTAGATTATACCTATTATCACAAAATAAAAACAATTTTAAGCTCAAATTGTAAAATTTTCAAATTCTATTGAATAGATGAATTATAATTTTTAAATTCAAAATTTAAATTTTAGGTTGGATATTACAATCCAGCGATGAGCTTTCGAAAATATGAATCCAGAAACGAGGCGGGTAGAATCTTGGTTGATTTCATTGAGAATAACCAACCCGAAATGCTTTCAAAAATGAAAAATACTCTTGCTGATTTTTTTTGTTTTGCAATTCCGAATGGAGGCATACCTGTAGCTGAAGGTTTCTGCGCGGAAACCAATATCCAATATGATATGCTTATTGTTCGAAAAATCAAAATTCCTTATAATCCAGAAGCAGGTTTCGGATCCATCACCACCGACGGAACTGTGCTAATTAATGAGCCGCTCTTAGAACGTCTAAATCTTTCAAAGGATGAGATAAACAAGTCAATAGAGCTTACCAAATCAGAAATCCGGGAACGCTTGGAATTCTATAATAAACCGAAAGATCTTTCTGAGCAATATCAAAACCAGATTCAGAAAAAACAAATAATCTTAATAGATGATGGACTCGCTTCGGGTTTTACTATGTTAGCCGCGATTAAAATGATAAAAAAATATTCCCCCGCGAAGATCTATATTGCAGTGCCCACCGCACCACAACGAACGGTAGTACGAATAAAGAGTGAAGTGGCTCAAATCTTTTGTCCCAATATCAAAAGGGTAATGAGGTTCTCTGTTGCAAGTGCATATAAAAATTGGTATGATGTTTCCAAATCCGAAGTTTTAGAAATAATAACTAATTCTGAGCATTACATCAATGATATATAGATTTTATGTATCTTTAAAATATTCCAACACGCGTTTCATACATCCAAAAGAGCTTTTAATCTTTGTCGGATCTGCCAGATATGTAGTGTTATAAAGTACAGCATGACGAAGTCCTGCTTTAGCATAGGTTTCAATCTCCCCTATAATCTCGTCCACGGTCCCATGCAAATAAATATCTTGGCACATTTTATCGGGGATTTGGTCGATCGCTTCGAGCACTGTTTTTCGATCATAGTGAGTTGGAATATATTCTAATAAGCCATAAAAGTCCTTACCTAAAGGGTGGCAAGTACCATATTCCTCAAATAAGGAATTTGGAAGCGTAAGCAATTGATTTTTTGCAATAGGAGATGTTAAAAGCGAATCGCATTCATTATGCTCATCATCAATGACTAAATAACAAAATAGAGCGGGAGTAATCGAAGTTGGATCTCTTCCTTCCTTTTTTGCAGCATCATGAATTATGCTTAGCCGTTTTTTATAAGAATCTGGAGAGGAATATGCGGGGAGCCATCCATCGCCTAAACGTCCCGTTATCTCAAGCATCTTCGGTCCATGGGCAGCTATCCATATTGGGGGGTATCTCCTCTTTTTAAACGGATGCAATTGTAAAATAGCATCCTTTAACTTCCAAAATTTCCCCTCATAACTTACTTTTTCCTCGTTTTCCCATAGTAATTTTATTATATGCAAAGCTTCTTCGAGTCTAGAGACGGGTTTTTTCCATTCAATTCCGTATGGGACTACATTTTCCCCTTCTCCTGCTCCAATACCCAAAATAAATCTTCCTTTTGAAATATTATCTTGAGTGAGGGCGATTTGAGCTAAAACCGCAGGATGCCGCCTAAATACCTCCGTTACGCTTGTTCCCAAACTGATTTTTGAAGTTTCCCACCCGGCTACAGCTAAAGTAGAAAATACTTCATAAAAATGATGGGGATATTTATTAAAACTTGCCGCCTTTATTATTTCAGGATCCCAAATACTCTCAGGCGTCCAACCCATAATATGGTCAGAAAGCCACGCCGAATCATATCCACTATTTTCTATTCGTTTAATCGTCTTAATCCCATCTTTCATGGGAGTAATGAATGTCGCTTCAGTACCTATTTTTATATTATCAATATCCATATTTCATTCACTTTACCTTAAATTTGGTCTTTTTGGTATTTATAGTCATCGATAAATTAAACTGGATTTGATTAGTGAAATAGATTTATATCCAAAGAAGATTAGATTCAAATATCTTCTAAAGGTATAATAATTTGTGAGATTAGAAAAAGTAAAAGGAATAAAAGAAAAATTATATTAATCGCTTACAAGCTTAAATAGGATCGAGCTATGAGGGATATAAAACTCATCATCATCTTTGACGATTATTGTATGAAAATATTCCGCTAAGCCTAAAAAACCCCGTATTACAGATTCATCCTCTTCAAACTTAAATATCACTCTCGCAAGTGCGTTTTTTCCCATTAAATCTGCCTTTTCATATACCCGCTCATCAACAAGGGGGATCTTTAGTTCGTTAACAATTTCGTAAACTCTCTTGACGAACAATTCATTTTTAGCCATTTTTTTCCCACTTACAGTGTTGTATTGTCTATATTAATAATTCAATTATAATTTAAAGTCTAATAATCTTGATTAATTAAGTATTAAGAACTTTTTCCTTTAATACTAATTATGCAAATTATTATAATAAAATATATAAATTAGCCTTTTTAAGAATTGATGTTTTTTAAATTGTTCCGTCTCATTCAAGAGAAATCGAATGAATTATGGTATTAAAAAGATCGAGCAATAGACCTTTTACATATTTGGATAAATTCAACCAATATTTCATTTCTCGCAAGAATGGAATACTTAAAGTAAAGAGTTTTGAAAATAAAAAGAAAATATTAATCAATAAAGAATTAATCACTTCTAGCTCTTGTTATTTAAATATCTTGTTTAGTGGAGTTTTATCAGACACGTTTTTCCTTAATATTCGTTTTCTGTAGTACGAGTTAGTTGCTTCTATAAGTGCCAAAGATGGGATAATCCATTTGGAGAACTTAATTGGACCGTAGAGGATGAAATCACTTCCCGCATCTAAGGCGTTTACCATTGCTGCAGCGATTCCCGCGGCTCTCGTTTCATCCCCATATTGTTTTACAAAATCCCATCCGTACACTCCATTCGAAGGGGCATACCCTGCTGGAAGTCCCAATTCATTCTTTACTAATCGAGTAGTCTCATAATTAAGTGAAAGCGATGCCAAATCAAGTACAGCTGTATCAACAATAATGTTCTTAATTCCCGCTCTTTCAGCTTTCGGAATGAGATCATCTTTTAAGAAAGATAATTTTTGCTCTGGAAAGATGTAGCGTGTCCCAAAAGTCAGCAATACAGCGTTTTTAACTCCAATTTCCTTCAATTTTCCTACGTCTTCTTCATTTGTGTTATCATCAATACTGTTTAAAATTGCTCTATCCAACAAACCCGCTTCTTTCATCCCTTCCATCGCAGGAATACGAATTTCATCGTTTAATCCGTCCACTAAGAAGGGAATATCGACTAAATCCGCGACAAATTTACATTCCTTTATGAGTGCGTCTGGATTAGCACCAACAACATCAATGATCGCTTGAAGATTGGTTTCATCCACAATTGTCATAAATTCATTGATTTCTTCCTCAACCATATCTTTGTCAAATTCACCCGTCTTTTCATTCTTGAGGGCGTCATGCTTTGAATAAAACACTGATCCAACGGCAACCACTGAATTTTCTCCCGGTTGACCACCAATTTTCACGTCGGCAATTTCAATAACTTTTTGTTCTTTTTCAAACTCTAGCATTGTTAATTTCCATAGTTTTTACATTCTATTAAAAGTATATTATAACAAAAAAATTATCTTTATGTGATAAAATCGTTTGATTAACAAATTTTTTCCATTTCTTCATATTACTTTTGAAGCAATTCCAATGGCATTAAAAAAAATTCAAAATCTAACACTTGGGGATGTAAAATATTGAAAATACTAAAAGTAGTAATAAATATTAAATAGTTTTATTATTATTAAATAACATAATACAAGTAAAGTTTGAAAAATTACAATTATTCCTAAATATTTTGAGGATCGATTATAGTGGCATCCGATAAGAAGAAAATCAGTAGAGTTATCGATTTTATGAAAAAAGGCTTGACCAACTTAGCTGACGAATTAGAAGGGACAGTAAAAAATATAAATGATTTCATTGATTCCCTCCAAAAGGCTGAGAAGGATCTGAAGGGAATTAAGGTTGAAAAGGTTAAAACAGTGAGTACTTCATCTCAGAAAGTAGTCGCTCCCGCTGGAGATGCGAAATCGACAGCTGCAAATACCTTATTTAGTTTATTAAGCGGCAAGCAAGCGGCTCCAGCCAGCTCAGCACCCGCGGCATCCGCCGGGGCAAATGCACCTACACCACCGTCTTCAGGTGGAGGCCCTCCAAAAGCATCATCCGGAGGGGGTGGCCCACCTAAGGCTCCATCATCAGGTCCTCCGAAAGCACCAAGTTCGGGACCACCTAAAAAATCGAATTTACCCTCACCACCATCTGGAGCTGGAGGTCCACCAAAGGCACCAAGTTCGGGACCACCAAAAGCACCATCTGGAGGAGGTGGCCCGCCTAAGGCTCCATCATCAGGTCCACCAAAGGCACCAAGTTCAGGACCCCCAAAAGCACCAACCGGAGGAGGTGGCCCGCCTAAGGCTCCATCATCAGGTCAACCAAAGGCACCAAGTTCAGGCCCCCCAAAAGCACCATCCGGAGGGGGAGGTCCACCAAGTTCAGCTCCGGGAGGAGGCGGACAACCTGGCGCACCTAAAGCAGGTGGCGGGCTAAGTTCATTACGAGATGAAATGTTGGATGAATTAAACCGCCTAAAGAAAATAATGCGTGGCGAATAGTCAAGCATTTTATTATTAAATCTCTCTTTTCTCATAATTTCACTTTCAGTATTCTTTTTCTATGGAATCTGGTCTGTCCGAAAAGCTTATACTTTTATAGAGTGTATTCAATCTTTTAAATAGAATGTTAAACAAAAAGCATATTATCTGTGAAGATCACGAAGTTCCAATTGTAATTCCCAAACGCTTAATGATCTTTGCACCTCATCCCGATGACGAATTAATCTCGTGTGGAGGGACGATTCTCAAATATAACGCCCTCGGTTCTGAAATCTCTATTATCATTGCCACCCCTGGTCTTGGCGGTTATGCGAAACAGGAGGAGAAGCACAATATCGCGACCACACGGGAAGAAGAGTTGGAAGATGTGAGTGAAATTTTAAATGCCGATGTTATCGAACTTGGATATCAAGATTTACAGATTAATCGCGATAAGGTCTCGAAGATTACTAATTTGATTAGAGATCTACGACCGCATGTAGTAATGCTGCCTCATTTTTCTGATTTCCATAGGGTCCATCGAAACCTTTCATTAATTGTGCGCGAAAGTATCTATCATTGCGCAACTGGCAAAGCCTACGGCGGACATAGTAGAAGTTGGACGCCCTTAGGGGTTTATTATTATGAATCGCCATCGTGTAAGTTCCAATATATTGAAGGGTCGGTGTTTGTCATCGTTGATATTGAAGATTATTGGAAGGAAAAAAAGGAAATTTTTTCCCGAATCTACAAATCACAAAAGGAAGTGCTGAAACGAGTGATCGATTGGGCAGAAGATACCGCTGTTTTACGTGGAAATGAAATCAATACGAAATTTGGTGAAGCGTTCATACCCGAGACCACCTATACCCCTCTTAAAATATTGTTAGGATAATTAAAATAATCAGAATCAAAAATCTATAGAGAAAGATAATGTCGATATCTCTAGATTTTATATCAAAATTTTTTAGTCAATAATTTATTTATTAATCAATATCGTTTATTTGATGAAAAATCGAGCTTCATTCAAATGCCAAATCTAACCGTAGTAATGGATTACCTTTCCTTATGCGATATTGTGTATCTATCTTTGTTGTTGTATTATTAGTCCATCAGTCGATATATGATAAATTTAAACGTGTTATTTCTCTTTTAAAGTGGATATTACTCTTTCTGAAACGGGGATGCGGATCGGCGAACTGATTAGTATAGATTTTGTCGATTTAACTCTAAAAAAACACTACATAGAGGCGTAGGGAAAAATGGGCAGGAAGATCTACTATTTTTCCGAAAATCTGGCAGACTGTTTTGAAATCTTACATGCAAGAGCAGAAGCATAAGATTACGGATAATGATGCATCATTTTTATCCACGCGAAATAAACGGTATGTACTCCGCATCATCAATCATTACATCAGAAAAACGATGCTCCACTTTGAGATCAGTAAGTGGACCTCATATCACACCTTCCGCAGAACCTTGAACACATTATATAAACGGATGGGCTGTCCGAAAGAGGATCGGAAGATTTTATTCTGCCATAAAGTCAGCGATGTGAACTTTAATTGCTAAGTCAAGCTGAATTATGCGGATTACACCCATTTTTAGGACACATGGAATCCTTATAAAAACATTCTTGAGCGGTAAAGCAGAGATTTTAGATTTTTGTAAATTAATTCTTTTTCTTCTTATATTTCTATTTGAGAATATAATTTCATACTCCGCTTTCTTTTTTAACATTTAAAGTTATTTTGACGGTATATAGCCCCCTTCCTTTCTCTCCCCTTTGAGAAAAGAAATCTTTTTCTAAACGCGGAGACTCAGTTAGTCTGTGAATTAAGAAAATATTCAAGCTTTACTTAAAAGCAAACCTCACAAGATTTAGATAATTCTTTCAATATCTTCTGGTGTTAAATTCGATGGAACACCTAATTTCGAGAGGTTTGAAATGAGCTCATGAATCGAAAGTTTTGCGATTTCAGCAGCTCGTTCGATTGAAATATCCTTGGTCATATATTTTTGAATAGCAAAGTTCAACCGTTCTTGTTGTAAACCCTCAACTAGAATTTTTTTTACCAGAGCTGAACGATCTAAGTTTTCTTCTTCAGCTAGCTCCTCAAATTCTCTGATTAGATCCTCATCCAACCTTAAATTCATCTGTTTAGTCATATATTATTTTTCTCCTTTATTTTGATTTCTGGGTTTAATCATTTCTTTTGCTTTATCAAATAAAAAAGCTATTATTTCTGGATTTAAAGTTTTTATTCGAGCAAGTTCCCAAAATGAATTTTTAAAATTTTCGTATGATATGATTGAATTCTTGAGAAAATCTAAAAGAATTATTTCTGAAGTCTTAGGTTTTAAACCAATACCTAAAGCTAAGTTAAGAGCTTTATGATCATCTGTTACTAAAACTCCATCCTCTTTTAAACATAACTCAATCGTATCTTTTTCTCCAAGTCCTAAATTTCGATTCGAAAATCGATTAGTGCGTTTAAAATTCCTAATATTTATTAGTTTGTGGTTAATATTCTCATTGAGAACCTTTGCATCATCAAATCTTTCCAAATCACTTATTAATTCTTCTTTTACACTCTGACTTACATAAATTTTTCCTAATGCGGGAAGATGCTCTTTCAAATTGATCTTTGTTATATAAATTAGAGAACATGCATCAAAAAATAATTTTACCATAATCATTAATACTATAGCAATGCTAAGATATATAATTATTGATATCATTTAATAAGATTGATATTACTCTTATATTTGGGGAAAAGAGATTCCTTTCTTTTTTTCTTATTTTGCTGCGAATACAATCTATAATCCTCTTTCTTTACAAGCAATTAAAGTTATGAGAATGATATACTCCCCTTCCTTCCCCTTTTAAAAGAATATTTTTTCCCCAAGCATAGACCAAGTTAGTCTTTGGATTACTACTATGTTTTTGATTGAGCTTATTACCTAGAGATTTGTAAAGTAATAAGAAAAAGGAAAGCATTTCAATAACTCCACAAAGATGGCTTAATTTCCCTCCCCTCAATCATAATAAAAGAAGAGAAATGAGAGATTAACAAAGATGTTCGCTTCAATGAATACTATCACCAATCAAGAAATAATTAATCAGCACCTACTAAGGTACTGACAATTCCTTTTATAAGTGCAGTTCTGCCATCATTAGAATCTCTGAGGATTCAAGAAAGGGGTTATACCAATATTCCCCTGCAGTTTAAATAGAGCGAAAATGAATAAAACTTTTTTAATCTTTGATATATTTATTAATCAATATCGTTTATTTGAAGGAAAAATCGAGCTTCAATCAAATGCCAAATCTAACCGTAGTAATGGATATAGGTCAATTTAGCAGTAAGGTAGGCTTTTCTGGTGAAGATAATCCATCAATGGTCTTTTTCACTATTGTGGGCAAACCAAAGTATACCGATTTCGAAGGACAGTTTACGAAACAGAAACAAGAGCTTTATGTGGGCGATGAGATTCAATCGCTGGGATTATACAAGATTTATCGTCCTATCGAACAAGGGAGAATTACTGATTGGAATTATTTTGAGCGTATTATGGATTACGTGTTTTACAATTTGCGAGTGGACCCCACAGTGGTGAACGTATTGTTCGCGGTGCATCCGTTATTTCCGAGGGCAGAACTCGAGCGGCTCTTTGAACTTTTTTTGGAAAATTATCAATGTATGGCGTTTTATCCAGTGCTCGATCCGATGCTCACGCTTTATTCAGGAGGGTTCCAAACAGGGCTTGTGGTTGAGATAGGAGATAGTGGAACGAGAATCACACCCATTTATGAAAGTTTTAAATTAGATCACGCCATAGAAACGCTTGAAATAGGAGGGCGTATACTTACCCGCTATATGGGAGAAACACTAAAAAACACCACTGGTTTCAACGTAGACTCCTCTATTCGCAAAGAACTCGTTCGCGCAATTAAAGAAAAGGCGTGCTTTATCTCGTTAGATTATAAAGAAGACTTAAAGCGTAAAGAGCAATACAAGAAGGAATATTCTTTACCTGATGGTTCAACCATTACTTTAAGTAAAGAACGCTTTATGGTACCTGAGCTCTTATTCACTCCCACTCAAGAATCCGAACATAAACCACTACACAAGGCCATAATGGATGTAATTCAAAAGTGTGATCTCGATATTCGTCAAGAGCTCTTAGATAATATCTTTATCTCGGGTGGATCGTCAATGTTTCCTAATCTTAAAGCGAGACTATACCAAGAGCTGGAGTTAGAACTCGCTAGAAGGAAAAAGCAAGATCAAACAATTAAGATCGTGGCTCCACGTGAGCGAACATTTTCGGTTTGGGTGGGAGGATCAATTCTTACCATGATCCCAGAATTTTCTGAGAATTGGATCACAAGAGCTGAATATTTCAGAGATGGAATACCGGAGGATTTGCTTTAAGTAATCTAATCAATTTTTATAATTCCTTTTAAGTACTAAGTTTTACAAATATCACAGAATATTAGGAATCTTATCACCTATTTAGATAGGTTACAATTTGGTTGCAACCGCATCATATTACCCTCGTATTATATTCTAATTTAAAATTGAGTTTGTTATATCCCCATAACACATTATTAAATTTATTGAGGATATATAATGGAAGGATTCAAAATGAGAGATTCTGAGACTATCAACCTGATGAAAAAATATTATAAACCAGACTATTCAAAGTTATTTAACAAGATTAAAAACATTAAAACCCCGGTTAAAAATAAGCTTTTGCGGGCGTTATTGGACGGGGCGTGGCATTCTGAATTAGAACTCATTAGAATTGCCAGAAAACAAGAAAATTATATCGGTTCGGTCACCTTAGGGACGATGGTGAATTCATTAAACCATGTGCTTAAAAATGACTATTTAGAAAGGAAACAAGTGAATGGTAAGATGTATTATAAGCTTTCAGATAATTATGTAGGGTTGACTCGAGCTGCTTATACCAAATTTCAGTATGAACATAAAGATTTAGAGCCCTGATTGGATCTAAGTTATCTATATTTTATATTTCACTTTTTTTCAAGTAGTGTAAAGCTATTATATTTAATCCCAAAATAATGATGAGAAGATAATATCCTATGCCCGCAGTATAGAAGAATAGTATTAAATTTTCCCAAATAGTTAAGATGATGATTATGGTGTATACTACCGATACAAAAATCGAACATAAAATATTTAACCAATAAAGTTTCATCGAATTTTCAAAGTTTGCCTTTTTCACGGATGCCATTATTGAACTTAGACCAAGAAAAACCATTAAACCCCATATAAAGATACCTATTAAATTCTCTGGGAACTGAGCAATCAAGGGGGAGAAGCTCAAAAGGTTATTACTCAGATAGCCCCAAATATAATATGCGGTATTATTGTTAGTAAAGATTAGAAAATTTATCTCTATATTGGCGGGGGGATAAATCGGGATATTAGCAATGAACGCGATAAGTAAAGCCAGAATTCCCCCTAATATACCTGTTTTACGAGCCATTTTAAAAAGTCACCTCTTTGATGGGATGAGTTATGAAGGCAGCGATAGAAATTATTAGATTTAGCACGATTATATAGAAGCCATAATCTAAATGATAATAAATATCCACTAACCCAAATGTTGTTCCAAAGATCTCTCTGCTATATATAGTAAATCCAATCAAAATATATAAAATCAAAAACAAATTGGCAAGTAACACAAAATTCATGAATCTCTTTCCTAATTTATCTTCTTTAAAACATCCCACGAATGAAAATATTACAGATAAAATGCCAATTATGGTCAAAAAGATAAATGTAATGATATTCGACAAAACCCAGAAGTTAATCGAAGAATTGGTTAAAGTGCCCCATAAGAACACCTCCATATTCCCATATCTTACGATAGAGACGGGAAATTGCACATAAAAATTGAATCCTAACCATGGATTTGACGCACTTCCAAAATAAATTCCTATTGGAAGAAATGGTAATAATAAGACTATGCTTGCTAATATTCCCGAGATGAATCCAAATTTGTTCATAATATACTTATCAGTTTTTAGTATATCTAAATATGATCTAGAGTTTATTAAAAGTTTTTAGTTATAAGAAAAAATAGGAATGGTAAGATATGTGCGAAAATTGAATAAATCCTCAATAGTTTATTTAAGATATTTTAAGATAACATCAGGCAAGAAAAATCCTAGATAATATTCAATAGCACTGGAAATCAATATTATGCGTATTAAAATGATGCTTAAGGCATTCATTGGGATTATAATGTGAAGTAAACCATTCATAATGGATCCTATAGTAAAAGAAATAAAAGAAATTAACAGAAATCTCCCCTTCCACTTGATTTTAATATTTTCAGACAACATTGATTGATGAGAAAATAGTATACCAGTGATTAAAACTAAAACTAAGGCAATCAAATCTACGACCAAATTTAGCGTAGTATGACTATATTCATAAGATTTTCCGGGGATCGGAGAACCAATCAATTCATAATCGATTATAAGAATTGAGATAGTTATTAATTCCAAAATAATAAAGAAAATAATCGATACATATCGGATTTCTTTTTTATAGGAAACTACGGCTAATTCTGTAAATGAATAAAACCAGAATATGAGTGCAGGCATAATGAAAGCTCTCTCAACAAAAAGATACCAAAAAGGTGGAAGAGAAACATCAAGAAACCCGATAAGGAGGAAATTGATGGAAATGGGCCACCAAGATGAGCTCATAAAAACCCATGCTAAACCAACTGTGATGAACACGGGAGATTTATATTGAAAATATCTATATATAATGAGAAATCCAATTATAAGTGATATGACAATAAAAACCAAATTTAAACTTTTTTGCAAGATCTCTAATTCATTAAATATCTCAAAACTCATTATAAATATCTCTAAGTATATATTTTACAACTATTATATTAATAAAAATAGGAACTAATAAATTTCCTTTAAGAA
>SHMW01000044.1:0-3016 GCA_008080735.1 Promethearchaeota archaeon | reverse complement strand
CTGTGATGAACACGGGAGATTTATATTGAAAATATCTATATATAATGAGAAATCCAATTATAAGTGATATGACAATTTCCTTTAAGAAAATGATTATTAGATATTAATTAATCTTTTTTTGTTTACATTTATCCTTTTGTATTTCATACTCTTCACAATTCGAACAAAATCCCATTCCAGATACTTTTTCTGAGAGTCCGATATTCCAACATCTCGGACATAGATAGTAATGGAATGATTTATTTTTTTTTTTTGTATAGATTTTAAAAATATTAAACCCACATTTGGAACAAAAAGAGTCATTCAGAATATAGATTCTACCGGTTTTTGGAACCGATAGATATTTCTTTTCACAATTTTCATTAAGACATACTAAAAAGCGTCGTTTTCCTTTGGGAGTGACCAATTTCATCACTTCCTTATTACAAAAAGGACATTTACTCGTGGTTTTCCTTGCATTTCTTTCATTGTTAATATTTTTTTGAAATGTGTTAAGATCTAAATTATCAATCTTAGAGATGATTTTAGATTTTGAATTACGAAATTTGTCAAAAAGTCTCAAAAAGATTTCGCGCATTATCTGTATTACTATATCTTTACTCTTTTTCCCGGATTTGATATCCTCCAGAAGATTTTCAATCATGCCGGTAAATTTAGGTCTTAAAAAAGGGAGCCATACTTTCTCCAATCTTTCTATTAGGAAAATACCTAGTTCTGTGATCTTATAACTCCTCCTCGTACGCACAATATAATCTCGGTTTTCCAATATCTCTATTATAACCGGACGAGTCGATTTTGTTCCTAAATTATGTTTTTCCATTAATTTTAATAGAGTGGTATCGGAATATTCCGGTGGTGGTTTGGTTTTTTTTTCATTAAGTAGGATACGTTGTATTGGAATTAAGTTATGAGATATTTGTATCATGGGATCATATTTCTTTTTTAAAAACGGTGCAATTTCTAAAAATCCTTCAGATACCAAAGAAATCAATTTAGAATTGAATATTTCTTCTTTAATGGATAATTTAAGATGCACTTTGGATTCCGATGCATTATCTCCAAATAAAGCTAGGTAATGGCGAGCAAGAATATCATATACTTTTGCTTGTAATTTATTTTGAAATTTACTACTTCTTAGTTCCAAGCTCAATAATGGCGTGATTGGAGGATGATCTCCCGCATCTATATTGCCTTTCGTAGGGGTGATTCTGTTATTAGACAAAAGCTTTCCACTCCAAGAACCGTATACTGGGTGAGAAGAAAACTTCTTGATTCGACTGAAATGATCAAAAGTTTCCTTATAAATATCGCTATCAGTTCTAGGATATGTAATAATCTTATTCAGGTACAAATCATTCATCACCTTTAGAGCTAGCTTACCGCTAATATGAAGGGTTTTTGTTAATAAAATAAGCGCTTTAGAGGTATTTAATGGAGTAGGTGGTTTTAATTTAACTTTTTGTTGATCTTTATTAATAATTTGTGCGATTTTTTCATCTTTGATATTCTCATAGATTTTTTTCGCCTTTTCCGTTAGGTGTTCCCTGAATGGATTATTTTGATGGTATGCTTTGAATTGATAGCCTTGATGTATTAATAATGCCTCTATAGTGAAATAAGGAATTGGCTGAAAATCTTTTATTTCTTTGTCGCGTAAATATATTAAATATAATAAACAAGTCTGGACTCTACCAATAGAGGTAAATTTTTTATGTATATTATCTAACAAGGGTCTTAGAGTATTAGTGACTTCCCTTGTTGCAGAGAAACCGATAATCGCATCTATGATAGCTCTTGCATCCCCCGTATCAGCCCAATTCCATCTTGGGCTTATAAGGTTATTAAATTTATTTTTAATCTCTTTATGTTGGAGAGAGCTCAACCACATCTGTGATATTTTAATTGATTGATTTGTTTTTTTTATTATAGGTAAAGCATCATACAAACCGATAGCACATCCCTCGATATCAGCATCAGTTCCAATTATACATCTATTACATTTTTGAGCATATTTCTTAAGAGCATTGATATATGGAATAGCATATGACTTAGGATATTTTTTTATAGCATCAGGATTGGTAATAATTTCACGTGGATTTGATTTTGACCAGCTTTTGTATTTTTTGGAGTTTCGATATTCAAGAATATGACCTCTTAAAGGTAATACATAGATATCTTTTTGGATGACATTATAAACACTCAATCGATTACTTTCCTTTATTGATTTCACTTGACCTAGAGATTCAGCAATAGCTTTCGCTGCTTTATTTTTTTCTGCAATGATCAATGTGCCCAATTTAGACATAATCTTTTAGGAACAGATCAGGGAAACCAATCTTTATGTCCTTGACTATTAAATTCATAGCATTCCTCGCAGTACCATTCCTCAAATACGGGATTATATACGAGGTCGATGTCGATGCGAGAGCAAGTGGAGCATGAGAGGGGGGCTCCGTTCCTCGCTAATTTAAGGTCCTGTATTATAGATTCAAGTTCGATCTGTTTTTCTTGTTTTTCATAGTAGTTCAAGTCGGGATTTTCCCTAATTTTATCTTGTTTATCGAGGATTTCGTTTAGTTTTCGAGAAAACGCTTTAAGTAATAGTTCTCTGAGATTTTTGCGGATCTTCCGCAGCCTCGGGTCCTTCAGCTTAATTACGCGTTTTTTTTTCATACTCATCCTACGGTTTTATTATTTCGTTCCCATATAAACTAAATGAGAGAGTAGATTTATTATTAATTCTTATGAATTCTTATTCTGCTCTAAAGAAATTTATCCAAGGTAATAAACGTTTTTATCTGCTCGATCTTGAAAAGCACCTTCGCATCGTCGGCATAATACCGGGTTATCTTTCGTAGCGGGGCTACCTTCGGATTGAAGTGCGTCCACGCCTCGAGCTCGTTCGCAAACTGCTCGGCGTCATCGTAAAAGTTGTCTTTGAGATTATAATATTTCGATGTCTTGAGAAATTCTAAAAAGGCTTTCTTGCCCGAGTTCGCACTTCCTTTAAATTGTT
>SHMW01000043.1 GCA_008080735.1 Promethearchaeota archaeon | reverse complement strand
AAATCTCGAGGAATTAGTAAAAAATTTCAAAGTATTAGTAAAAGAGTCGAAAGCTAAAGGATTCGAATCCAGAGATTAGATTAGATAAGTATTATAATCATTTTAACCTTTTTTGTTCTTTCTACTTACTCTCATATTGAATATAATTAAGGAGAGGGGTTTTAATTGAGTCAAATTGGAGGAAAATGTCTGATTTTTTTACGTAAATTTATTAGTCAAAAATAGATTATGAAGATAGGATATTAGTTTCGTTTGTATAATTTTACTAAGGTATTAGGTTGATTCTTGTTGTCGAATTTTAATTATAAATCGCTTTCGTCGAAAGAAAGAGAAGAAATTCTGAGGGCATTAAATAAATCTGAGGGAAATCATGATAAATTTATCGAGATCCTTGAGAATATATTTAGAGAAAAATCCCGTGAATTAATAATAGATTCGAAAAAATTTGGCTTATTTTTAGACAATGCGAATGATTTCATATGTGTTGTGAATCAATCCTTTGAATTTGTAGAGCTTAATGAAAAATTTTACAAGAATAAATTGGGGTATGAGGCGTCAGATCTAATTGGAAAATCGGTCATAGAATTTTTTCATCCAGAGGATCGGCGGAGGATCTTTACAAAATTACAACAGGGTTTTGACGAGGGTTTTGCCATGTCCGAATTTCGATTCAAGGATAAAGAAGGGAATTGGATATGGATGGAATCAAAAGGTAAAACATTTAAAGATTATGATGGAAAACTCAGAGGTTTGGTAATCTCAAGAGACATTACAAAACAACGAGAGACAGAAAATCGCTTAATTAAGTCGGAAAAAAAGTATAGAAATCTTATTACTAATTTATTCGATGTCGTAATGATTCTCGATCTAAAAGGTAAAATAGAATTTGTTAGTCCGCAGATCCACACGAATTTTGGATATAGAGAAGAAGAATTATTGGGACATCGTTTTTTTGAATATGTTCATCCCAAAGACTTAGCTCGCGTGGTAGAACAGTTTAAGGAATTTCCAAAAAAAATTAGTATTTCAGCAGAATATAGAGCGAAAGATGCGAATGGAAATTATGTATGGGTAAAATCTAAGGGAAAAATCGTTGATTTTGGAGAAAAAAGGCAGATAATCGGTACAATGCGAAAAATCGATAAAGAAAAAAGAGTCATAAAAAATCTAAAAAACAGTGAGCGAAGATACCGAGATTTATTTGAGTCCAGTCTTGATGGAATTGCGATGGTGGACCAGCAAGGAAAAGTTACAGATTGTAATCAAGCATTTCTCAACATGGTGGGCTATTCTAAAAATGAAGTTAAAAATCTCACCTATCAAGATTTAACCTCTGTCAAATATCATAAAATGGAAGAAGATATTCTGCAAAACCAAGTACAGCAAAGAGGCTATTCGGATGAATATGAGAAAGAATACATAAAAAAAAACGGAGAAGTTTTTCCCGTAAGTTTGAAAACATGGAAAATAAATGACAAAAATGGGGAATTCTGTGGATATTGGGCAATTGTAAGAGATATTACAGAAAAAAAGAAAGCAAAAAAGAGATTAGAAAAATCAAAAGAAAAATTAGAGCGAAAATCCGAAGAACAACAATTATTATTAGACAATATTCAAACACAAGTATGGTATTTATCAGACCCAGTAACATATGGGTCGGTCAATGAAGCCCACGCGAACTTCTATGGATTTGAAAAGGACCAAATGGCATTTAGGAATTTGTATGAGATTTTTCCCGAAGATGTCGCAGATGTGTGTAAAGAGGGAAATATCGAAGTTTTCACGACTAAAAAGCAGATTAATACAGACGAATGGGTTCCACATCAATCAGGGGAGAGAAGATTGAATTCTATTACTAAAACTCCGAAATTGGATGAATCGGGAGATGTAGAATATGTCGTGTGCTCCGCAGAAGATGTTACAGAACAAAGAAAATATGAAGAAATGCTGGAGAAATCGGAAAAAAGACTGAAATTATTTATTGATTCGAGCCCTGATATGTTTTTTTTAAAAGATAAGGATTTGAAATATCTTTTAGTAAATAAGGCAAATGCCGATTTTTTTGGAGAAAAAGAACAAAATATCATTGGAAAAACAGATTTTGACCTTATGTCCGAGAATGCCGCTAAAGGTTGTCGAGAAACGGATTTAGAAGCAATAGCAAAAGGAGAACCTGTAAAAAGTATAGAAAAGATGAATGAAAGAATTTATGAAACCAGAAAAATCCCAATTAATGATGGTGGAAAAATTATTGGAGTTGCGGGTATTATTCGTGATATCACTGAAAGTGAGCTCACAGAAAGCAAATTAAAGGAATCAGAACAAAAGTATAGGGATATAGCTGAATTACTACCCGATATAATCTTTGAGGGTGATATGAGAGGAAGATTTACCTATACAAATTCTGCTGGGTTTCGAAAATTTGGATATAGCGAAGAGGATTTAGAAAATGGAATTAATATCTTAGATTTGGTTTCAGAGGACTATAAAGAAAAGGCTTTAAAGAATGTTCAGAAGGTCTTATCTGGAAAAGAAACTGAACCTCACGAATATTTATTGGTAAAAAAAGACGGATCACCATTTTATGCTCGAGTTCATTCCATCCCAATCTATAAAAATGGAAAAATCGTGGGTATTAGAGGAACTGTTAGTGATATCAATAGAATGATATTAGCACAAGAAAAGATAAAAGAATCTGAAAAAAAGTTAAAGAAATTAAATCGTTTAAAATCAGAATTATTGAGGAGAACCTCCCACGAATTAAAGACGCCATTAGTTTCGATTAGAGGATTTACGAATTTATTGTTGGAATTCCACTCGGACAGACTAAATCAAGAAGCATTAAATTACCTTAATGAAATAAAAGATGGATGCGACAGGTTGGGAAATATTATCAAAGATATTTTAAATACAGCAAAATTACAATCAGGTCGTATGGAACTAAAAAAGGAAGAACTAAATTTGTCGGAAATAATACAAAATGCTGTAAATGCTGTTAAAGGGATTGCAAAAACTCGAAACCAATCAATCTTTGTTGAGATTGAGGAGAAATTAATGACGAAAGGAGAGGAGGAAAAGATTTTAGCAGTTCTAGAAAACCTTATCTCGAATGCAGTAAAATATACTCCCCCGCAAGGAGAAATATTCATCAATTCTGAGAGAAATAAGCAATATATTATAATTTCTATAAAAGATACGGGAATTGGATTTACTGAAGATGAAAAAAAAGATTTATTTACACAATTTGGAAAAATCGAGCGTTATGGAGAAGGATTCGATATAGATATTGACGGTTCAGGTCTAGGTCTCTATATTTCAAAAAAGATAATAGAATTACATGAAGGAGAGATTTGGATGGTATCAGAGGGAAGAAATAAAGGCTCAACTTTTTATTTTTCATTACCCCAAATTAATTGATTATTTGCAAACCTCATTATTAAAAAACCTAGATTTTTTAAATAAATAGAATGAAAAATGATTAAATTTAAGAATATAAAACGAAATTAAGATGTTGTATTCTTTTAATTTACAATTATCAAATATTTGAGGTTAAATATTTTTAATCCATTAGAAAATCCATTTAAAGTTGAAGAAATTGAAGAAATCAAGAAAAAACTCAAAGAGTATACTAATTCTGATATTGAAAATGATGATGCAGATAAATTTATCTCCTTTTTGAAAAATAAGATAAAAAAGAAAATAGTACAAGTAAAACAGGCGGAAAAAAAATATAGACTTATATCTGAAAATGTGAATGATTTAATTGGAGTACTAAATCACGCATTTGAATATGAATATATAAACGAAAATACATTTCTGCATACATTAGGTTATAATAAGGATGATTTGCTTGGGGAAAGTGTGCTTAATTATATCCATCCCGAAGATTTGAAAAAAGCGACGAATGAATTAAGAGAAGGATTCAAAAAAGGATATGGTTCGGCTCAAATTAGACTACACAAAAAGGCGGGAGGGTGGATCTGGGTAGAAGCAAAAGGAAAGACATTTGTAGATGAAGATGGAGAAAAAAAAGCATTAATTGTTTCTCGTGATATTACGGATCATAAAAAAGCAGAAGAGAGAACGCAATTTCTTAGCTCTATCACAGAACAAGTCAAAGATGCGATAATTATTACCAATACGCGATTTGAGATAATCTATATAAACAAGGCAACAGAAGAACTCTATGGATATAAAAAAACTGAGATGTTAGGCAAAAGCCCAGATTTTTTAAATGCAGAACCCATGGCTGAGGAAATCCAAAACGAGATTTACAAGACTGTCCTTTCTAGGAACGTATGGACGGGGACTCATCTCAATAAGAAAAAAGATGGAACTACTTTTTATTGTGATTTTAAAATCTCTCCTCTTTTAAGTGATGATGGGCAAATATCATCCTTCATCGCTATTCAAAGAGATATTACACCCAAAATAGTTTCAAGACAAAAATTGAAAGATTCTGAAGAGAGATTTAGAATGCTGGCGGAGCAAGCTTTAGCAGGAATTTTTCTGATACAAGATGGAGTATATAAATATGTCAATAAAAAATTTTCAGATATGACGGGTTATTCAACTGAAGAATTATTGAGTTGGAGACCCAATGAATTCTTTAAAATCATCCATCCTGATTTTAGGGAATTTACAAAGACCCAAGCGCTCAAAAAATTAAGAGGAGAGAAGGATGTAATTAATCAATATCAATATAAAGGATTCAAAAAGGATGGAGAAGTTCGATGGGTAGAACAATATTCGAATCGAATAGAATATCACGCTAAACCAGCAATACTAGGGATTATCTTAGACATTACTGATCGAAAAAAAGCGGAAAAAAAATTAAGGGAATCAGAAGAAAAGTTTAGAATTATCACTGAAAAATCGCTTTCGGGTATAGCAATACTTCAAGATAATAAATATGTGTATATAAATAAGGAATTCGCAAATATCATTGGATATCCTTATTCTGAGGTTAAAAATTGGAATCTCAAGGAATTTATTGAAATTGTTCACCCCGATGATAAAAAAAAAGTATTTGAACAAGCTATAAAAAAACAAAAAGGAGAAAAAAATGTAATTAATCATTATGAATATAGAGTAACAAAACCGTCCGGCGAGGTAATTTGGATAGACAATATCTCGGGGACCATCATATTTAATGGAAGGACAGCAGACCTTGTTAATAAAATTGACATTACAAAGCGTAAAAAAGCTGAAGAGGAATTAGTTAAATTAAATAGAATGAAAACAGAACTTTTAAGCAGAATTTCTCACGAACTCAAAACCCCTCTAACCTCAATTAATGGATACCTTGAACTCCTCTCTAAGGAATTCGATAATTTGCTGCAGGAGAACGCAATTTTAGAAACATTCATCACGAACATCAAAGAAGGTACAGATAGGTTAACTCAGATAACAAACAACGTGATTAAAACCATAAAATTAGGTTCAAGAAAATTAGATCTAAAAAAAACTAAGGAAAATTTGACAGAATTAATACAAGATTGCGTTAAAGACCTTAAAAGCTTGTTAGATTTGAGAAACCACGAAGTAATTATCAGCATCCAGCAAGATATAATGATAAAAATAGATCTAAACCAGATTCGAGAAGTGCTTACAAATCTTTTAGTTAATGCTTATAAATTTACTCCGCCCTACGGTAAGATTGAAATATCGGTTGAAAATAGAGAAGATTATGTGAGTGTCTATGTTAAGGATAATGGAATTGGGATTACAGAGGAGGAAAAAGAAATTATATTTACTCAATTTGGAAAAGTAGAACACTTTGGAAAAGGATTTGATGTGAAAATTGGAGGTTCGGGGCTTGGATTGTATATTTCTAAAAGAATTATAAATTTCCACGGTGGAGATATGGGTGTGATTTCTGATGGAAGAAATATGGGTTCAGTCTTTTATTTTACACTTCCAAAATAATAAAAGAAAGAGGAATTTGAAAATAAATAAAGTTTTATTAAAAATTAGCTTTATAGTTCATCTTTAACTTCTTTATAAAAGTCCAGTGAATCAGGATTTCTTAGAGCACCACGATTAGATACATCCATACCATGAAGGATTTTCGTGATGGCAATTTCTACCTTCTTCCCACTAAATGTGTACGGTATAGTCTCCTCGGGTACTTCCTTAATCACCGCAGGTACGTGTCTAGGTGAAGCTTTCTCACGTAGAGTTGTTTTAATTTTATTTCTTAGCTCATCGTTTAATTCGGCATCACCAGTTAATTCAACGAAAAGAATAACTTCCACATTCCCTTGATCATCCTTATGGCCTATAGCCAAGCTATCAGCAACCTCTGGAAGTTGTTCCACCACATTATATATTTCGGAAGTTCCAATTCTAACCCCTGACGGTTTAAGCGTGGCATCAGAACGTCCCCAGAATGTAATCCCTCCTGTGTCACTATGATACACTATCCAGTCACCATGCCGCCAAACATTAATACCTAATTCATCATAATATTCAAAGTAAGCCGATTTATATTTCGACATGTTCTCATCATCCCCCCAGAAATAGATTGGCATAGACGGGGCTGGCGCCTCACATACTAACTCCGCTTGCTGATCTCTTACTGGTTCTCCACTCTCATCATACGCTTCCACTTTCATAGCTAATGCAGGGCCCTGCAATTCTCCAGAATATACCGGAAGAATAGGTAAAGCTCCCGCAAAACATCCGTTGATATCAGTACCCCCCGAAATTGAATTGAAATAGAGATCTTTATTTATCTGATTGTAACACCATTCAAATCCTTCTGGGCTGAGGGCACTCGCCGTTTGAGAGATTTCTCTTAATGATGAAACGTCATATTTTTCTTTTGGTTTTAGTCCTTGACCCATTAGATAGTGAATATAAGTTGCCGAAACTCCAAATATTGAAACTCTATATTTTTCTATCAACTCAAACATTCTTAAGGGTTCTGGATAGAGAGGATTACCATCATATAAAAATATCGTTGCGCCAACAGCTAAGGAACTGATCAGCCAGTTCCACATTTTGGCTAGCTTAAGGTTTACTTAAGCTATCATCCATGAAGGCGCGGTGATATAATTTATAACGTCGTTGCGCTTGAGATCCGTGGACAGGATTAGCTCCTTTAAATGATTTATTAGCACACCCCCTCCACTCTGTACCATACATTTTGGTTTTCCCGTCGTTCCCGACGAAAACATAATATAAACTGGATGGCTGAACGGCAATTGCTCAAATGTTAGTTCGGGATTATCTTCTTTAGCGATAAAATCATCCCAATGAACTGCTTTAGGAATGCTACTAATGTCCGGTTTATCATCAGAAACGTAGGAAACGACCACCACCTTTTCTATAGAGGGAATCGCATCGACAACTTCCTTGACATTCGGAATAATACTAAATACACTGTCCTTATAAAAATATCCGTCTACGGCAAAAAGTACTCTTGGCTCAATTTGCGCAAATCGATCGATCACTGCTCGTGCTTGTAGTTCCGCCCCACATGAGGCCCAGATCGCCCCGATACTTGTCGTCGCGAGCATTGCGACTGGAGTCTCAATCAAGTTGGGGATATACGAAACTACCCTGTCACCTGCCTTGATTCCCATCTCTCGGAGAGATTTTGCGATACGGGCAACCTCATTATTAAGCTCTTTGTAGCTTATTTTTTTTGTTTTTTTCATTTCACCTTGAAAGATAAAGGCGAGTTGATCATCTTCATATTTTAGTAGATTCTCCGCGAAATTTAATCGTGCGCCAGGAAACCAGTTCGCTCCCGGAAATTTATCAAGATCGTCTACTACCTCATCATACTCCCTAGATGCGATTATGTCTCCAAAATCCCAGAAAGCAGCCCAAAAATCGGGTATCTTTTCCACAGACCATTTATATAAATCTTTTGCTCCTTTGATATTCATATCATAGTTTTCATTTACGAACTCGATAAATTTGGTCACATTTGCGTTTTCAATCCATTCTTGACTCGGCTCCCATAATTTTTTACGTTCTTCGCTCATTTTTTCCACATACAATTTATTGAATTTTTATATTGTGTATTTTGATCTTCATTCTATTAAATATTTCTTCTCAGAATCAATCGATTTAATATTCATAAAAGCAACTGGAAATTTGCTTAGAAAATCTATTTAAACAAAGAGAATTAAATCTATAGCAAAAAAGCAAAATTTACTCATTATGAATATGCCACAAATATTTGATGGTTTAAGAGTTTTAGACTGCAGTCAGTTCATTAGTGGCCCGTGGACAAGCATCTTTTTTGCCGATCAAGGAGCAGAAGTCATCAAGGTGGAAATTTAATACGCTGTTCGCGTATTTACCATAACCTCCTCCTTTTGGTGAAGCCTTTCGATTATTCACGGTATATGATAAATCAATATTTCCACTCTTTTCAATTTTAAACCGAGGAAAAAAATCAATATCATTGAACTTGCGGAAGGAAGAAACAAAACCCATTTTCAAAAAATTGGTTAAAAAATCAGATGTGCTTATTGAAAATTTTGTAAAAGGTACAATGGAGAGATGGGGGCTGGGTTATCCTGAATTGAATAAAATTAATCCAAGATTAATTTATGCTAAGATTTCAGGATATGGGAATGAGGGGCTCGAGAAATATACAAGCAAAACCGCGTTTGATATCATCATTCAAAGCGAAGCGGCAATATTAGATGCTTTAGGTTTGAAAGAAGGGCCACCAAAACTTCCAATAGCGGATTATACAGCGGGACATGTTGCTGCGATCGGAATCAGTCAGGCGTTGTATCATAGAGAAAAAACAGGAAAGGGACAATTTATTGATATATCTATGCATGATCTCATGTTTGCGATTAATATGCGAGCCCAAGCTAGAGAATTCATCTCCATGGCAAAGACTCTAGAATTGGGAACAAAATTTTTACCTGTATATAATCAATATAAAACAAAAGATGGAATGATCGTTCTTACCACTTTAACAGAAAAGCAATTTCAGAGGCTTATGAACGATATTTTAAACAAACCCGAGTTATTAGAAGATCCAAGATTTAACAATATCATAAAGCGTTTTAATCATGTTGACGAGTTAGATGAGATCATTAGGAAGTGGAGTAAAAATTTAACTCGAGATGAAGCCATACGCCAATTAGAGAAGGTCCGAATTCCATGCGGAAAGGTTATTCATATGAATGAAGTTCATAAACATCCAAATTTGAATGAAAGAGGAATGTTAGTCCAGAATTTTGATTTCTCCGAGTGGGGGGTTGAGAAAGCGACTATTCCAGGTCCACTCATTAAATTCTCTGAGGTTAGTGGTAGAGTGGAATCCGCAGGACCTGTATTTGGAGCTCATAATGATGAGATTTATATTGATCTCTTAGGATATTCAAAGGAAGAATTAGAACAATTCCGAAGTGAAAAAATGATTTAGACTGAAATTTATAAAAATAAATAAGGGAATTAACCCACAAAATTATTCTATTAGATTATGAGTACATAGATAAAGGAACCTCTCCATATAATAAAGTTTATATTGGTTGAAATGACCAGAATAGTAGAGATCGTTCCCATGTCCTTGAAATGGAAATAAAATTACGCAACAATCATTATTCCCTGCGAGATCATATTGATCTTTTATATCTTCTGTTTCTAGTAGACAGAAATCTTTCGTTCCTTGAAAAATCAAACAAGGTGGGCTGTAGGGAGTAATAAAATAATTTTCGGGATTTGTAAATTCATCCCTCCCTTCTATTATACTTTCGGGAGGATTCGCGGGATAAATTGGGATAATTCCTTTGATATTAATATTTGAACCGAATAGATCAGTGTAGCTTCCATTATCGATTAATAATGCTGTAGCTAATGCTAAATGCCCTCCTGCTGAATTTCCCATGATAAACACTGAATCTAAATTTAGATTATATTTGTCAAATTCGCTCGTATTCAATTGTTTTGTAAAATTTCCAATGTGTCTGAGTTGGTCATCAATTGTAAAATTTCCTCCAACACCTTCAGGAGTAGAGATTATAAAGAAAGTTCCTTCCTTTAATCCATACTGAATATCAAACACGACGTATCCTTGGGCAGCGAAATAATTATTAACTTGCAGCATATTACCCGGTCCTTTATCTCCGATTGTCCATGCACCACCATGGATATTAATAATTACAGAATTGTTCCCTGGTAATGAACTTCCATCCCCTTTAGGATAATAGGCATCATATGCTAGTGTGATACCTTCGCTTGAATTAGAATAAAAGGGAATATCTATATCAATATTACAATCCTTTGGGTAATTTCCTAAGAAAAATTCGGTCATCGTGAATGGGATGGGTTGGAAAAACATATTCATTGATGGATCTATATGAGAGCGCCAATTCACCCCATACGCTTGAGAAAATTCTTCTTCTGCTTGCAATGATGTATAAGGAGTAGAAAATAAAGGTAACAAAAAAATATTACACATAATTAGGCCGTAAATTAGTATTCCGTAAAAAGTATATGGTCTTTTGTGTCTATCTGTCATTATTAAAAAAAGTATTGTCGTGGAAAGCACAATAAAAAAGAGAAATGTCGAAAACTGAAAGAAAATAATTCCAATCCACCAAGCTGCGATATCGGTTAACGGTGAGAATGCTAAAGTAAATCCCACATACGAGAGCAGACCAAGAGTCAGAAATCCAAAAAATAATAAGATTGATTTTAGAGTTTTCTTAGAATGATTTTTGTTCTCTTTGCTTTCTTTATCAAAATATTCTTTCCATAAATCTCTATTATTAAGATTTTTTATATTCAAATATGAGAGAAGCGTTCCCATTCCTAATATACCAAAAAATCCAAAATAGATCATAAAATAATATCCAATAGTAGCAAATAATGTATTTGAATATGTCATAGAATTCATTAAATTTCCAAATAGAATCAATAAAATTGCTATATTAAGGAATATCAGATAAAAATAGCATAGAATATTCATCTTTCCTCCCAATCTGGAACTCGGGTCTAGTTGTATTTTGGTGAAATAAATTAATACAAAATTTCCGATGAGATTGATAAATATTAGAATTCCATAGATATACCATATGAGAGAAGCTATTTGTATTGAAATATAGAAGATTGCGAAGATTGTATCTACCACATTTAATAAAAATAGGAAATAACTTAGATTTTTTAATATAAATTTCGTTCTTATTTTTTGAAAAAATACATTCATATACAAAGTAAATCCCTACAAAATTTAAACATTTTAAGTAATTTTTCTTAAATTTTGTATATCCTTTTAACTTAAAATATCTCTAAATGAATGAGATTCTCTTCGATTTTTTAGGCTAATCTATAGATGAAATAGAATAAATGTGAAATATAAAACTAAACTCATTTAAAGTTAAAAAAAAAGAGATGGAGTAAATATAATATCTTCTTTTATTATTGAATTTTATCATGAGTACACAGATATAAAAACCGTTCCATGTAGTAGAGTTTGTATTGATTAAAATGTCCTGAATAGTAGAGATCGTTTGCATGACCTTGAAATGGGAACCAAATAATACAACAGTCATCGTTCCCTACGAGATCATATTGTTCTTTTATATGTTCAGTTTCTAATAAGCAAAAGTCTTTCGTTCCTTGAAACATCAAGCAAGGCGGGCTATCGGGAGTAATTAAGTAGTCCTCTGGGTTTCTAAATACGTCCCTTCCTCCAATAAGGCTCTCAGAAGGATTCCCAGGATATAAAGGAATTATTCCCTTAATATTTAGATGGGAACCAAAAAGATCTGTGTAGCTTCCATTATCAATTAATAAGGCAGTTGCTAACGAGAGATGGCCTCCCGCCGAATTTCCCGTGATAAACACTGAATCTAAATTGAGATTATATTTAGCAAATTCACTTGTATTTAGTTGCTTCGTAAAATTGCCAATATGTCTGAGTTGATCATCGATTGAAAAATCCCCCACTACGTCTGGAGGAGTCGGAATGACACTAGTTCCTCCTTCCTTAAGGCCATATTGTATGTCAAACACAATGTATCCTTGAGCTGCGAAATATTTGTTTACCTGCAACATATTATACATCCCTTTATCGCCAGCGACCCAAGCCCCTCCGTGAATATTAATGAGTACTGAATTATTACCTGGTAATAAACTGCCATTCACTTTAGGATAATATGCATCATACGCTAAAGTAATACCTTCACTCACATTCGAATAATATTGGATATCTATATCAATATTGCATTCTCTGGGGTGATTTCCTAGCAAATATTCTGTTATAGTGAAAGGGGTAGTCTGGAAATATTGTTGGGCAGTAGAAGTGGGGATCTTTGATCTCCAAGTTTCTCCAAATGCTTGAGAAAAATCATTTTCTGCTTGGATTGAAGTATAAGGTGTAGAAAGTAGGGGAAGCAGAAAACTGCTGGAAATTAATATCCCAATAACAGCGACAGGATAAAAATAATAGGGATTCTTGTCCAGGTTTATCATGATCAGCAGGATAGTGGTAGCAGAAAGCATTATCAAGAATAAAAATAGGTAAAACGAAAAGAACACCATTCCAGCTAACCAGTTGATATAATCATCTAATGGGGCAAATATGAGGGAATAATTCAAAAGTGAACCGAAGAGGAGTGTTATTAATGCTAAAAATCCCAATATAATTTTTACAATCTTCTGGATAAAAGATTTTTTATTATCATTATTATGGCTTTTTTCTGAATTTTGTTTCCACAAGTTTCTATTATCTAAATTTCTAATATTCAAATATGATAGGAGAGTCCCTATACCGAAAATACTAAAAAATCCTAAGTATACCATAGAATAATATGCAAAATTAGTAGTTAGATCATTTGAATAGCTAACAGAAATCAACAAGTTCCCAAATAGGATTAACAGCATTGAGATATTTAATAAAACTAGATAGAAATAGCATAGATAATTTATTCTGCTTCCTTCTCTTGATTTTTTGGTAACTCTTTTTTTAGTGAGAAAAATTAACAAGAAATTCCCAAGTAAACTGATAAAAATAAGGATTCCATAGACATACCACACGAGAGACGATATTTGCACAGTGATGTAGAAAATTCCAAGGACAATATTTACCAAGTTTAGAACAAAAAGTGGATAGCTCAGATTTCTGGTCGAAAATGCAGATTGAAGGTTTTTAAAAAATTCATTCATAAGGTAAATAAAACCCTAAATAATTTAAACTATTGAAGTTCCTTTGTCTTAATTGTTTTATCATCTTGTTAAATCTAAAAAATCTTAAAAATACGTTATCATACTATTAAAATGATCAATAATCAAATCACCAATTATTTTGAATGATTACTCAATATACTATTCCGATTTTAGTCTCGAAGTCGAGTAATGGCGGTTTGTATATCAAAACAGACAATAAATCATGAGTTGGAGAGTATTTGAGGGTGATGATTAAAGAATAAGAATTTCGAAAAAAAATCAAGTTGATTATAAAAATGAAAAAAGTAATATTAGTATATGGAAGTAGGTATGGTAGTACTGCCGAAATTAGTGAAAGAATTGGAGAGATTCTAAAAAAAAATGATTTAGATGTAGACTTAGTTAATCTGGAAGAGACCAAGCTAAAAAAATTACCCTCCTTAGATGATTTTGATGGGATATTGATTGGCTCTGGTATTAAGATAAGCAAAATGACTAAAAGCGTGAGAAAATTCCTCTCAAAATTTGCAAATACACTCAAGCAGAAAAAGAATACACTGGGGATTTTTATTTCATGTATGATGGCAAGCAATCCCGAAGAACGACCGAAGGCGAGGGATGACTATATTAAAAAGGTGTTAGATGATAATGGGATTGAAGTTGCGATGCTTGAAGCGTTCGGAGGCGTATTAGATTTAACAGAAGACTCGAATTTAGGAGGATTTTCAAAGAAAATCATGGAAAAAATGGCTGAGGATGACCCTAATATAACTCCCGGGGGTAAAAATGATGGCAGAGATTGGAATTTAATTACAAATTTTGCCGAAGAATTCTGTAATCTACTTAATGAATAATCCTCAATAATTCTACTTTCAAAATTTAAAAATCATATAAGAAATATGCTTAAATATAGCATAAACTTAAAAACAATTTTAGGATTTTAATCTTTAAATTTCTAAAATACCAACATAGAAGCGATTTATTATGAGTGAAGAAAAAAAGAATATTGTGGACCAGTTAAACGAAGCTTTGTTAAACTTTGCAGAGAGTGCATTTGGAGAATCGGGTAAAGAATTTATCGAAGAAACCAGCGAGAAAGTAAAAGAGCTATCCTCACAGAGTATAAAAAAATTTATGGAATTTTCCGATTCTGTGATCGATAATCTTAAACTGAGTGATAACGAACAAGTTATTAAAGCAAGAGATACAGTAGAAGATCTCCTTAAACAAGCAGGGCTTTTGAAGGACGAATTTGAAGAAGAAGAATTTTAAGTATATATAATACGTTCGTATCTTTTTATCTTATTTTTTTTAGTTCATTTTCAATTTCTAATTATCATTATTACCGTCCGTATTTCAAAGAGAAGAAAAAGTTAATTAGAGTAAAAATCGACCATGAGCTTAAAGTATATTATTTTGTTCTAAAAAGAATCTCACTTCCTCAGCATCCACATTAAATAATTCTCCAATCACTTGAAGTGATACCGCATCATCCATTCCCATTCCTTTATAATCTTTGAAGAGACTTATCCAGGTTTGTTTTTTCTCGTACTCTTCAGGATGTTTTTCTTGTACATGCGCCCAATAGGGTTTCGACAAAAGTACGCCACAATACGGACACTCTACCGTTTTTTCATGATTCTCAGACATAACAATTAGCCTATAGAAATATTATTCACAATTTTATCTCTGAATATTATATTCACACAATATATATAATTATGATGAAATAACCTAATTTAAATTTAAGTTCAAATAAGAATTAAGCAACAAGTTATTCTAAAATAATTTTAAAAAAATTAGATAGAACTTTACCTTTTAATGTGACTCATTACCATTTCCTTTTAAGATCTTTGCGAGTCAATTTTCTAACTTTATCGACTGCCCATTCAACAAATTCATGGCATTTTTTACTCCAGATTTCATTTTCTTGATATTCTTGCATTCCATTTGGATCGCTAAAATCATATCCGCATAGATCTGCACAAACCACTGTTCCCCACTTTTCCTCGAATTCGGAGCAGTATTTTGACGCTTTTAAATATGCCATAGCCATCGTGATGGGGTCCATTTTCTTTTTTCCGCCCAAAATTATCCCGATTGCGGCACATGCTCCCGCAACAGCTCCGCAGGCCCCTTGCCAACCATCTTTAGATTTATAGCCACCAAATCCTCCTGCGAGTGGCATCGCAAGGTTATGAAACATATAATTATCCACACCCAGCACATCTAAGATATTTGTAAATGTTAATTCTGCGCAATTTACTCCTTTTTTTAGTGTGGGAAGGGTTTCTTTAAGTTCCTCAATTTTCTTATCAAATTTTTGCTGTATATCATCTGACATAATATTATCTTAACCTCTAATTTCTAATAATTTCAGGGAGTATTGAAAATAGGTTGCATCTCGAATTATTTTAAGTTGATATTCCTATTCCCGCAAAGTAAATCCATTTTCAAGGATAATTTCCGTAGCCATCTTCGCAACATCTCCCACGATTGCAGAACAATTTTGAAGCATTCCTGATTTAATTGCTTCTTTCATTCCATCTGAAGCCCATAAATCAAAACTCCTCCCCATCGTTGCTTTTTGAACATCATGGCAGCGGCATGTACCATAATTAGCAACATAATTTTCATGGAGTTCTTTCACCAGTTTATAGGATTTCATTGGTTTATACATATCCTTAAAATCTTGTTTTTCCCGTCCAAAAAGATAGCCAATCACCATCGAAGCGCCCACCAATGCTCCACAGGATCCATCACCGGTTAACCCCAGCCCGTCAGCCAATCCGCTTGCTGATTTGAAAACATCCCCATTCCATATCCCTAAGGCTTCAAATATCGCAGCTATCGCGGTTTGGGCACATCCTGTGCAAGTCTGCTCATATTTTTTTCCTAATTCTTCCGCTTTAAGTAGGATATCTTCTTTAGCGTTTGTCATACCTATCACAATATTGTTTTTTGTAAGGAAAGAGAAATTATTAGTTCTTTTTAATACTAATATGTTCAAGGCACTTAATAAGTATTTAATTTCCACATGATCTCGAAAAAGAGAAGTTTAGGACGGTTTATAGATAAGCTACTAAGACGGTTTCCATTGCTTGGCAAATTATCAGCTTCTATATTCGGATTATTAGAATTGCCCATTTTGGAATTTTTTAGAAGGATTGATCAAAGGTTCAATTTTCATACTATGGAAATACTTAGTAAATCTTTATTGCGAGGACGATGGGGTGGGAGAGTCGTGCCTTTAAATAAAAACATTCAGATAAGTGCTCAATTTAGTCCGACTGAAGAAATTATGGAAATTATCAGCCGCTCTAATATCACAGGCGTATCGTATTGCTATTGCCGAACGATTCAAAGAGCTTTGGATAAACCTAACTGCGATCATCCAATTTATACTTGTATTCATGTGGGATTTGGCAAGTCTCTTAGAGAAATTCCTTTTAAATCAAAAAACTTAAAACGCGTTAAAAAAGAAGAGGTTGCCAAGATATTGGAAGAATGTGATAAGCGGGGGCTCGTTCATCAACTAATCTATTTTCCAAATCCCGAGTTTTATTATGTAATTTGTAATTGTTGCCCTTGCTGCTGCGTGGTTTTAAATAATTTCCTTAAATCGGGTTCTCCACAAATGATTAAAAGCAATTTTATTGCCAAAACAGATTTTTCTAACTGTAAGAATTGTGGAATATGTGAAGGATGGTGCCATTTTGGTGCGAGAGTAATTAAGAAAGACAAACTAAAATTTGAACCTGATTTCTGCTTCGGGTGCGGTATATGCGTTTCTAACTGTCCTAATAATGCTATCACCCTGGAGAAGAAGTGAATTCACTCGTTCTTCTTTTCTTTCTTTCCTATTAATTATGAACTCAAATATTATAGCACCATTCAATTCTATTAACAGTGTAGAGAAAAATTAGAGAAATCCACTCAATATATTCTTTTCTCAAACTAATTGTAAAACAATCAAAAAAGTATTAATATAAATAAAGTGTCATTTGAGCAGACAAATAGATTTAAATGCTGATTTACATAAATGTAAAATGTCATGGTGGGATCCAATTCGTCGTTTGAATTGCAAGTTATATTTGATAATTCTATTAAAGAGGGTAGCGAGTTCAAAGGTGGTTTCGGTTTTTCTGTATTTATTTATAATTTGTTAAGTGATAAATATCTCTTATTCGATGCTGGAGCTGATGGAGATACCTTAATGGAAAATTTCAAAATAGCGGGTTTAGATGTAAGTGATTTAGATAAAGTGATTATCTCTCACAACCATCCTGAACAGATAATTGGACTTGATAAAATCTACGAGATGAATCCTTCTATCGAGATTTATGTTCCAAGAGAGAATTATATTACCTATAACCGAAAGTTTCAGAAAGCTGAGGTGATTGGGGTTGAAGTTCAATCGAGATCGATAAGAGGATTTATTCCACTGGACAGATGGGAACGTATATTAAGGAACAATCGGTAATTTTACATACTGCGTATGACGAGGTAATTTTATTAACGGGATGTGCTCATCCAGGGTTGGATGATATTATAGACTATGCTCATAAATATTCACAAAACTTGAAAGCAATTGTGGGAGGGTTCCATGGGTTTAGGAAATTCTGGGCACTAGAACACATTGATAGTATTTATCCATGCCATTGTACTCAATATAAGGAAGACTTCATGAGCAGATTTCCGGAACACAGTAAAACGTTATTTGTGGGGGATGTTTTACATTTTTAAATCCTTCTTATAGAATTATCACCATTGGTTAGATCTGATATATTAAAGAATTATGAATGATTATTCTTTAGTAACAAAATTAGTCTAACCCCATTCTTTTCTTTAAAAAAATGAATACTGAACCTAAGTTTAAAATACATATTGTCTTTGATAATAGGTGTGTAAGAAATGGGTTTTTAACGGGATTTGGTTTTTCTGCCTTAATTCGTAATCCATATACAAATAACTATTCTTTATTTGACACGGGCGGAGACGGTAATGTATTAATACATAACATTCGCCAATTTGAGGTGAATCTCAATCAAATTAAAAATGTTGTCATTTCACATTCCCATTTTGACCATAGCGGTGGTCTTAGCGAGGTAGTCAGGCATAATCCCAACATAAAAATATATGTACCCAAAGAAACCCAAGCCTCCTTTCAGAGAAAATTTTCCCAGCAAGAAATTATAGGTGTAGAACAAGCCGAAGAAATTGAGAAGAATATGATAACTTCTGGACAAATTGGGAGCTCAATAAAAGAAGAGGCATTGTATTTGAAAAATCGGAGCCAAGAAATTTTTTTGATAGTTGGATGTACCCATCCAGGACTTGAAAAATTTATCATAAAAGCACGTACGATGGGTAATTTGAAAGGGATTATTGGTGGTTTTCATGGATTTCGAAAATATTCATATCTTGAGGGAATAGAGATAATAGGAGCATGTCATTGTACCTCTCATATACAAGCAATAAAAAAACGGTTTCCTAATCATTATAAACAGATTTGTGTGGGAGACACCATCTCATTTTAGATCCTCCTTGATCTCTCCGCTGGGAAGCATGTTGTCGGGATGGGGGGTACCATTTTCTTCCATCTGGTATCGCACGCACTCCTTATTTCCCACTAAACAATAATTCTCAACCCATTTCTTATCTAATTTACCTTGATCGGTAAAAAATTTAATGGGACAACAATAATACCATTTACATATTTTTCCCACTTTTCGAACCTCTGAGATTCTTTAGAACTTATCTAGGATAAGGAAAAAATGCTTTTAAATGAAAGTTATAAAATTAAATATTTGGAATAATATTGTTATTGTAAGCATATAATTTGCGTTAATTCAGTAATAAAATTTTGATGTAGTTTTTAGCTATGAAGGACTTATATGAAGCAGGTTTTGTCTTTCGGGGTTTTGTCTTAGTTAAGCATAAATTTAGACAATTACCTAAATCTAATGAAAAAGAAACTGACGAGGATTTACGAGGAGCCTTTATTTCAGCAATTAATACATTCGCCCAGAAAGCATTTATAAATACGTCGTTAGAATATTTAGAAATGAAGGATCTGCTGTTCACATTTAAAATCGATGAAATCAGAGCGGGAGATAACAATAGCAATAAAAAAGAACCGATTATCATGTATGGTTTAATGGAATCTCAACGTAATCCAGATAAATATGTCCAAAAGTTTTTAGAAAAAATCGAACCTATAATACAGTTTTTTATTACTACATACCAAGGGGCAGATTTTACGGAATTGAACAAGTTTGAATCATTTGAAGAGGAATTAAAAAAATTTTTTGATTAGATTTAAAAATTTAGTTTCTATTTTTTATCCCATTTTAAATTTAGCTATATGGCCTAATGGTTTTGATAGGACTACCAAATGCGTGACGATCTTTAACTTGTACCTTTTTTCCTTTCTCCAGAATCACAAATTCCCCATGATGACCCCCTGCGTATAAGAAATTATCGTCAACATATACCGATTCGAGAGACCCCATCTGTACACCTAATATTGGATTCGGATTTTTACTGAGGATATTCCAAGCCAATAATTTACCGTCCCAAGCTGCCGAATAACATAAATTGTGGTACATACACATCCCTTTTACTTTATTATGTGTATTCGCAAATGCTGCATGCTTTTCAACTTTAAGGTTTTGATTATTATAAGTATAACTGAAAACACGACCTGTTAAGGCTATACAGAAAAAATTCTCATTCATAATCATATTGTGAATTCTATATTTAGCCCAAGGAAATGATTCATCATAGATTTCATCTCTTTCCTTCTTGGCTAAAACCTTAAAATTTGCTTCTCCAGCTCCGAAAAAAACCATGTGATCATTTACAAAAAGTCCACGAATAGGATTATTATTGACTGAAAACTCATCTACTTTTTCAAACTCGTTATGGATATCCCATAGTTCAATTAATCCTTTTGGACCACCTGTATAGAGATAATTTTCGTCAGCAGCAATAGAAAGTACTTCCCAATGGCCACGATATTCATCTTTGTCCTTTAATTCTAAAACTTTATATTTTTGGAGCTGCTCTCCGTTGCTCGTCCAAATATTTACACTTCCATTTTCTGAAGGGATGCAATAGAAATCTGCCGCCTTAATAATTCGTAATGCGGAGGTGTTGATATTATTCGTTTTTGGAGTTAATTCTTTGATGGTCGGTTTGCTTGTTTCATTTGGAAGTATAAAATGAATGACTCTTCCATCCATTAATCCTAGTAAGAGATTGATTAAATTTTCTGACATGTATTTTTTAATTTTAAATTTGATATCTCTACTTTTCTGCAAAAATATTTAAGTATTTCTATTTTTTATGCGAGAATAAAATAATCACCTTATGCTGACAAAAGTCTCCATCCTTTAAGCTTAGATCGAGAGTACTCAATTATTCCACATTCATTAAGATCCTCAATAATATCTTGTATAAAGGCTCTTTTATAACCCAATGAGGCAATTGCATCTACTATTTCTGGTTTTGTTTGAAAAGATTTCTTTTTTTCAATAGTGATATATTATCTTTTTCAATTATCTTTTCTTTCTCTTAACGCGGTTCTTTTTTCTCATCTAATTCTTGTTTTATTTGTTTATTCATATTCAGGATCCAACCCCTTGGTTTGGAACGTGAATAAGTAATGAGGTTTTTATTATTTAACATATCGAGTTCTGACTGGATTTCTGTCTTAGAAAAGCCTTTTTGAGCTACCAGATCAATTAAGCTTGCTTTTGAATTAACAGGACCCTTTTGCTTCAGTGTTTCAAATATTAGTTTTTTAAGAGGCGCGACAGTTTTTTGATCACTTTCTGATTTTTTAATTATTTTATTTTTAATTTTAATCTCAGAGTCTTCCTTAGTTGTCTCCTCTACAATATCTCTCGCATTTGGCTTTTGAATATAACGCCAAACGTTCAATTCTTCTTCTTTTGTCACTAATTGACCCTCCTCTTTAAGAACACCGAGATTTTCTTCAATCATATTCATATTATAACCGATCTCTTTCAAATCTGCGATAAGTGTATTGAGATCAATGTATATTCTTTCTTTTAAAAGATTCTGTGTAAATTCTTCCAAATTAGTTGGGATGCTATTAAAAGCTTCCTTTTCTTCTTTAACCCTTACATTTTGCAGTTCAATCTGCTTGGAAATTTCTAATTTTTTCTTTTTTCCCCATTCATAATCGACCACATTTCGAATCGTTCTATCATATCCTCCAAATATGATTTGTTTAATACTTTGATCATTTTTTGCGATGATTGCGATATCCTCTATAGAAGATTTTATTTTTGTAGACCATTTTAGATTAAAATCCAGAGAATCTAATTGATTATTCTGATATACAAATAAACTCCCATCTGCACACCCTATTAGTAGCTCGTTTGCATTATCTCCATCAATATCATCAATTAGTAAGCTGAGAGGTCTTGATTCAGATATATGCAGACAAGTTAATAAAACTCCCTCACTATTAAAAACGCGTATATTCGAATCATCAGAACAAGTTATTATTTCGTTTGTTCCATCATGGTTAATATCAGCTATGGAAAGATCATTTATCTTACTGTCTAAATCTCTATGCCATAAGATTTTTAGATTTTGATCTTCGATATGAATAAGCTGTAATAATCCATTTTTAGTACCTATAACTAAACCCAAAATAGCAGATTTTATTAATTTAGGATTCAAAACACCTATGGTACATGAAGTCACCCAAGATTCATAGTATTGAACGAATTGAGGAGAGTCACGGGCAAAATTAGCAAAAATAACTAACTTATTATTATCTCCACCAAAAATTAGTTCATATTCTCCATTTCGGGTAATATCTCCAGCAGTGCAGCATAGAATTTTTCCATCAGTGATATAATGCTTCACTCCAATCATTTTCGCATCTTCTTCTATATATTTTACGACAAGGAAATTTCCATCACCCGTTCCTGCGAGAATCTCTTCACATCCATCTCCGTCAATATCAGCTGTATAGATACAACGAAGCCAGCCGTCAAATCTCATGGAATTAATGATTTCTTTATTTTCATTCATGATATATAGGTGTCGATCATGTCCCCCAAAAACAAGATATATTTTGTCATGGCAGGTAATTATATCACAAGCTAAAATCGCTTCGGGAGCATCATAAGTCCATTTGAGTTCATAGCTTTTCTTTATCATAAAGAGATGGGAGGAGTGAAATTTATTTTTTTCTAATCAAAATTATTGAGATTCTTTCTAACTCTTATAGAAGATATGGTTATATTTAGAAATTTTTGAAAAATTTTAATAAAAAATAAAAAGATATAAATTAAGATTATAATGCGAGCTGAGCTTCACTTGGATGGTATTCGCCCTTCCCAGATATTTCATACGAGACTTCAAGCTTCTCTCCTGACTCTAATGTATCAATGGTCCATTTGAGAGTATCTTCACCAACTTCATCGGTGATTTCAGGTTCCATCGAATAATCTCCATATTCAAAGGAATCGGGAACTTTATCCATAAGAACCAGACTTTCTAGTGTCATCTCTCCGATGTTTTCAACAGTGAGAATTATTTTATAATCTCCCAAACCACCCACAGGAATCACTTCTT
Source organism: Promethearchaeota archaeon (assembly GCA_008080735.1). Taxonomy (GTDB): domain Archaea; phylum Asgardarchaeota; class Lokiarchaeia; order Sigyniarchaeales; family SOKP01; genus TEKIR-8. The sequence goes on along the minus strand of SHMW01000043.1, from coordinate 11,642 downwards.
TTCCGATCCGGAACTTACGCCTGAGATGGAGCGCTTCAATAACTGGAACATCGGGCATAAATTCTAGTTCTTGACTGAGAGGGTATGTGTTTGCACGATAAGTGATATCTGACTCAAATCGAGCATCTTTGGTTGGTTTTACACAATGAATCGGATATTGGATCTCAAGGACAGAATCTGGCTCAAACATCCCCGTATTTGCGTCTCTGAGATCTTCAAATGAAATCTCTAATACATCATTACGCACAGAAATAGCATCTGGTGAGATATCGATTTCATCATCATCCCAAAGGACTTTTACTTCATCACTCTCTGGTGGTTGGAACTCATCAGTGAATCGACTTTGAGAAATGGTTATCTTATTTAAAGGAGCAGATCCGTTATTGTGGATAGATAGGGAAGCAAAGACGTCCTTCTTTCGAAATGTTGGGACATTGATCACTTCCAAATCAGTTGAGACTCCTGATGACGCCTCTTCCCGTATCTTGTCAGGAAATTCGTCTTTAAGACTATATACGACAGCACCTTTAATACTGGCAACAGATAATTCAACATCAGAGATGGCAATAGTCCCGTTTACTATTGTCTGAAAGTCCGGCATCACTCGAAATTCCAACTTTTTTCGAAATTCAGGAATTTCCGCACTTTCATATTCCCAGGGTTCCGAAAACCATTTTGCACCAGATGGAAGAGCAGGCACATCTTTTGGATCAACATCAACCAATTTTTTATCCTCATCCTCTGGTGAGTAGACATCGGCATTTAAGAGATGCAAGATGAAATCAGAAGTGTTTTCAAAAACAAGCTTACAATCCCAAACTTCGGGTTCTTCATCGCGTTCTATAGTTTCCACATAGAATTTATTCCGAGTATAAGCATCGAATTTATCTACTTCTAATCCTTCTGCAAAAGATGAAGTTCCTTCATACGTTGCTTCAATTTTACCTGTCTTTTTAGAATCAATAGTTCTGGCAAGTACATTGGCGGTAAATTTTAGGATTTCGATATTTTCAGGTTTTAATGAATCAATAGTCCATACTATTTTATCACCGTCTCTCTCGGCTCGACCGAGTGTATTGTCTATGATTGAGATATTCGAAAAATCAGGAGGAATTTTTTTGGTAATAGTGACCTTTTTAATTGGTTTTTTAAACAAGCTCTTCATTGCTATTGCAAACATTACCCTATTTTCTTTATCAATAGGGATCGCATAGGACTCAAGACTATATTCCTCAACATCAGTCCCACCATTGCCGAATATTTCATCATCCTCCTCTTCATCCTCCTCTTCATCTTCCAGATCTACTTCAAATTCTTCTATCAATTCCTCTTCATCGTCAAGAGTCTCGACTGAATCAGCATCCGTAGATTTTGCTTGGATTCTCTCAAAATCATTTCGAATATCTTTAGGATTTAATATTTCGTCCGCATTCGGTAATGTATTAATATATTCTTTGACGATGAGTTGGTTTTTGACCTCGCCAGTTAATTTAAAATCTCGAGAATCTATGCTGTTATCATCGTCTGTGCCTAACTCAACAATATCTATTTCTTCTGATTCTAAGTCTGTGCTATCAATATTTTTCAGTTTTAAGTCTATATCCCAGATCCTATCGTTTTTACTCGGATTTTCAACATTTAATTTCCCATTAAACTTAATTGATTCAATATCTGCTTCATGATTTTGTTCAACATTTACTTCTTCAATTATTTTCACTAAGGCAAGCAACCCTTGTCGATTCCCGTCTTTTAAGAGGATTTGCCCTTCAAGATTTCCCGTATCCTCGTCATAAGTTTCAATAACTGGGGTAGTTGAATCTCTATCAATTAACTCAACTCTTCCTTCGTCCATTTCCACTCTTTTGAGACCTTCAGCTTCCAAGGCTTCTTCTTTATCTTCTTCATCCCAGCCCATTGTTTTTACTTTCTTTTTTTCTTTCTTTTCTTCTTTTCCAAATAATGGCATTGTATTTGACCTACTATTTTATTTATTGCTAAATTTTTCGATTAAGAAATCGCTAATGAAATCTTAAAATATGCTGATTAAAAAACCTTTTATTAATATTTTAAATGATTTTGTAAAATTGTCGTTATAATTGAACTATAAAGGTATAGATCAGAAAAACACGATAAAGGACTTTTGAAATAAGTGTGAAGGTTATTTCTCGAGAAGAAAACTAACCATATAGTAATTTTATTTTATAACTAAAACCAAGAGGATATCATTTACATTACATCCTGTCGGTCCTGAAATAATTTCCGTTTCCATCTGCTTAAAAAAAGAATTTGAATCATTCATTTTCAGATATTTTCGTATATCTTTGTCTTGGGCCTTTTGAATAACATTATTATCAACAATCGCACCCATCGCTTTGCTATTTCCTTCTATTCCGTCTAGGTTAGCTCCTAATACTAAAAAGTTCTCGGGCAGATTATTTTTATTCGTCTTATGAAGGAAACTGAGCAACATTTCTTGATTCCTCCCCCCAATTCCGTTGCCTCTGATTGTTACTGTTAATTCCCCAGTAGCTATCAACGCCAACTTATTCATATTTTCTATATTCATTGATTTTGTCTCCTTTTTTATAATATTATAGAGATCTGCTGCATATTCTCGAGCTTCTCCCGTGATCGAATCTGAAAAATATTTTACTTCATATTCCTTGTAAGCTAAAAACTCTCGAACTTCATCAACTGAATTTTTCACACTCCCTATTAAATAATTAAATATCCGCTCAAAGCAAGGATCATTGGGTTTTGGATTTTCTAATATAGGGGTTTTCGAGCCTTCTTCAAGTATCTCTCTTGCATTTTGAGGTATTTCTTCCAGTAAGTTATACTTTTTCAATATGTCAATCGCTTCCTCAAATGTGGTTGAATCGGGCACGGTAGGTCCCGAGGCGATCGAATCAAGAGTATTCCCAACCACATCAGAAATAATGAGCGAGATTAATGTTGCTCTACTTGTTTTCCAGATATGCCTTGCTAAATTCCCACCTTTGAAATCCGATAAATGCTTTCTAACGGCATTGATTTCATGAATATTTGCCCCGGATTCCAGAAGCAAGGAATTTATATTCTTTAATTCATCTAACTTTAGAGGTTTTTTAGGAAGAGGTAAGAGAGCTGAACCGCCTCCAGAAATAAGTGTAATAATAAAATCATTTTCACACGCATTTGCAACCAGTTTCATCATTTTTTTGACTCCCTTCAATCCATCTTTATTCGGTATTGGGTGAGATGCGTAATTTATTTCAATTTTGGAAAGCCGGTCATCTTTATCGATCTCCAATCCCTCGGGGATGTTTATCAGGCCTTCAAATTTTATCTCAGGGAAATGATTAGAAAAAATATTCTCTAAAGATGCTGCCATCTGAACTGAGGCCTTCCCGCCGCCTATTACAAAAATTCTACTGTTCTGAGAAATATCATATTTCTCTTTTTTAATTATTAATCGTCCTTGTTCAACTTTTAATGCATTTTTCATTAATTTCCCGGGCTTTACTGCCTCAATTGCTATTTGTAAAGCTTCTAATGCAATCTTTCGCAGTTTTTTCTGCGAATTCGATAAGTTATCATTAACAAGTTCAGAATAATTCTTAATGATCATGGATATAACCTTTAATGAAATGAACCATCAGAGTTTTTCTATTGCATCTAAAAATTAATCAAAATTAATATTTATCGCACAATTTTCACTAGTAAACTAATACAAACGAATAATATTAATTTCAAGGTTGATGAGAAATGAGCGATGAAATGTACGATCTAGCCGTTATAGGCGCGGGTCCAGGTGGTTATCATTCTGCAATTAGAGCTGCTCAATTTGGGGCTAAAGCTGCGTTGATAGAAAAGGAAAACCTCGGGGGAACATGTTTAAACTGGGGTTGTATCCCAACCAAGGCATTATATGCATCATCCGCGTTAATACAAAAAATAAGAGAACATGGCGAAGATTTTGGAGTAAAATGTTCGGTAGAATTAGACTTTGCCAAAGCTGTGGAGAGAAAGAATAAAATCGTTAGAGAATTGGTTGATGGAATTGGACAATTGGAGAAAGGTTGGAAAAATGATGTCTTTATGGGCCATGGAAAAATAGTAGGCGGGGATACTAATAGTGGGTTTGATATCGAAATTGAAGGAGAAGACAATACCACCATTAAAGCAAAAAGAATTATTATTGCAACGGGCTCCTCTCCAGCATTAATTCCCGCCTTTAATATCGATCATGAAAGAATCTTAACAAGTGATGATATTCTACATCCAGATTTTAAAGAAGTGCCAGAACGTCTGTTAATAATCGGTGCGGGTGTTATTGGGTGTGAATTCGGAAACATTTTTGCGACATTTGGCAGTAAAGTTACGATGTTAGAGTATCTTCCCTCACCCATCGCAACAGAAGAGCGAATGGTGATTAGGGAACTCCAGAAAAAATTTGATGAATTAGACATTGAACTTCACGTCTCTCAAAATGTATTATCCGTAGAAAATACAGGCGATGGCGTGAAAGCTACCACATGCTCTGCAGACGTCCCACGAGACGAAGTTGAGGGTGCTGAGAAAAATATATTCGAGGCAGATTATTGTCTTGTGTCCATTGGAAGAGCGAAAGAATCTTCAAATCTGGGTTTAGAAGAGATGGGCATTGGTACAGAACGCGGAGCTATAAAAGTTAATCCAGACACATTAGAAACGGATTGTAAGGGAATTTATGCGATCGGGGATGTGACTGGTGGTGTGATGCTGGCACATGTAGCCAGTTATGAAGGTGATGTTGCCGTTAATAATGCCTTAACGAGTATAGGAGGATTTCCAACACATCATGAAACTACAGATTATACCGTTGTACCTGCCACGATATTTACAAGTCCAAACATTGGCTCTGTAGGTATGAGAAGGAGCGATGCAAAAGATAAAGGAATTGATGTGGCGATGGGAAGATTTCCATTCCAATCTCTTGGTAAGGCTAAATGTATGGGCGAGGAAGAGGGTTTTATCATGATTCTTGCCAATAAGGATAATGGTGAGATCATTGGCGCATCTTGCATCGGTGCTGAAGCTCCAGAATTGATATCTGAGATTGCTCTAGCCATGAAACATGGTTTAACTATTCAAGATGTGAGTGAAGTAATTCATAGCCACCCAACTATCAGCGAGATGGTCCTTGAAGGTGCCGAAGACGTTTTTGGAATGGCAATTCACCGAAAAGGTCGTCCCGACTTGGACTTACACAAAAAGCTTAAAGAATAAAATTTAGCACTTCTTTATTATCTCTTTTTTATTATTTAATTTAATCAGATTTATCTTGATTTGAGTAATTTGCTTTTTTTAGAAGACCTATGAATACAATAATAAATATACCTATTTGAAAAATTGAAGAAGAAAACTTTTTTTTGCAAATCTCCATTCAATATTATTGAATCAATATGCTCATAATATTGGAAAAACTACCAATTTGATTTAAAGTAATATTACTTTCTTAGTAAAACCAATAAAAATTATAATAAATGCGATAACTTCCAAAATCTCCGAAATAACAAGAGAGAATTCTTTCGGAGAACTCTTGTTGCTATTAATTAAAATATAAAAAAAGATCATTATCAAACTTAGATATATCATTGGAAATAAATTTATGATGATGATAATATATCTTATTTTTACTAAAACCAATAGTAATTCAGAGGAGATTTGTACATTTATGAAATATGTAAGAAAATCGAATAATTCCTATAACTAAAATTAAAAACGAGACATTAATTAAAAAGGGAAGGTCTGAAAAATAAAGCTCCTCTTGTTTAAACCATTTATTAAGCAAATGTATAACACAACTTATTACAATAATGACTTTTCAAATAACAACGAGTGCAAGAAGCATAACTTCATAATAAACTTGAAAAGTAAATAACAATCAACTCTACAAAGATTTCCTTTTTTTTTTCTTTAAATATAAATAGAATTTAAGGGGTCTAATATTGAAATATCAAGAGAAAAATTGGTTTTAAAGAAATGGTAGAAAGAGTAATAGGATCAGTCTCTCCTCAAGTCCTCTTAGATAACATCCATCCATCTCATATTGACGAATTTTTAACTCCATTTAATAATTATATAGAAGATCTGAGTATTGAAAACAGGTTAAATGTGAATATTAGGAGAAAACCAAACGATAAGATAAATCCAATACTCAGATTAGCAGAGTCAAAAGACGCCAATGTTATTGCAGATATCGTTAAAGAAGATTATGAAGGAACCTATCCGTATAAAGAGATGGAAGATCCTGAAGAAATAGCGAAAATGATCCAAAGGGGGAACCATAAGTTTTTCCTATTTTTAGATGGTTCGGGAAAGGTGATGGGTTCTACTTGTTATGTGTTAGATTTTAAAGAAAAGAAAGGATACGTACGATCTTTTGTTGTTCGAAAAGACAGTTTAGGACTTATGGATGCCAAAAAGGCTTACGTTGGGAGTTTTTTACAAGTCCTTAAGAAATACAATGGTAGGATTTTATTATGGTGGGGTGAAGCTCGTACTGCTGATGTGAAGTCACAATATATTAATCGTTTATGCAGCTTAAGACCAATAGCTTTAATGCCCAATAAAGATCGGTTTTATAACAATATTGAATCTGATGTTCTCATAATATCTTATAATAATAATTTATTCCGACGATACCGTAGCAATAAAAAACCTCGTATAATTCCTTGTGTATTTGGACCCTATTCTTTTTCACGTAAAAGGTATGGATTAGAATCTCCAATAATAATCAAATTTCAAAATAAATTAAATCCAAAAAAGCTCTGTAAAAAAACAAACAAAGTTATAGTTCAAAAAAAAATCGATAAATTTGGTTATAACCATTATAACCTTAAAATGAAGGACTCATCTTCATATCTTAAATTTACTTATACTCCCACTGTTCAAAATTTTGAAAAAACGGAATATAAAGTTAAAAACCCATTTGAATTGACCATTTTAATTGATAAATTTAAATTTTTGGCTAATAAATTAAATGTGAGATATAGTGAGGTTTATGTTAATGGATATAATGCGATTCATCAGCAAATTTTTTATGATAATGGTTTTTTTCCACGAGGATATATACCAGCTTGGCGATTGAATAAAGAAAATGGGTTTTTTGAAGATTATATACTCTTTAATAAATATAATGAAAAGATAAATAAAATAAATCTTATTCAGGAAGGTAGGGAATTATTAAGATTTATTTAAATTTGCAAAATTAGAAAAATCATTATCCCATTCTATTATTAGTTTTATAATACTTCGCTCTTTTAATCAGACCATAAAATATTACGATAAAAGCACCTATTTCAAAGATTTCGGTTATGATCGAATTGAGAACAGGGTCAAGTAAATTAGTTCCTAATGCACGAAATATTGATGTTATTAGAAATATAATAAACCCCCAAGCAACGGTTATTGGATTAATTTCAGAAAGGCGGTTACTCCTATGAGCGAATATAAACATCCAAATAATTATTAAGAATGATATCACTGAAATGAAGGGATATATTGCTATTATAACATTATATGAAGGAGCGATTAAAAGTACAATTGATTCTATTATTAAAATTAGTATTAGGCATAGTTTTTGTATCTTTTTAAATTTATTCTTATTTCGAATAGATTTGAATCGTTCATTTAGTGAGAGGTATATTAAAATCATTTCTATGCTCAAATAAAGCATAGGTAGCAAATTTAATATCGCTAGAATAAATCTCATTTTAATTAATAATAGCAAAAAATCCGCTGGAATTTGAAAATTAAGATAATAGTATAATAGATCTAAAAACTTCGCTGGAACCAGGACTAGAAAAAAAATACCTGTCAAAAAAGGAAGATCTGAAAAATACTGCTCCTCTTGACTAAACCATTTTTTAATAAGGTAGAGCCCTATGAGAGAAACAACTAGTATTTTAATGAGAATCGCGATTGTTAGTGCATAAATTTCCTTATATGTCTGAAATGTTATAATTATTTGCTCTGTGAAAAAATAATAAAGCATTAAGATTCCTGTAAGACTAAAAATAAAAGGTAGAGATATTTCTATTATTATTTTATTTCTTTTTTCCATTTTTAAAAACCATATTTTTATATCTATTCATATTTGATAATCTAAGTTTAAAAAGTTGCTGGTTTCTATATCATATAAAATGGAAAAAAATCAATTTTTAAAATATTATCTAATTTTTTTATGAAATACAATATGTTTTCGAACGATTTCTGTATGAGGAAACATGACCTCAACAGCATGTTTATTATTCGCCCAAAGCTGTGTTCCTTCTATGTGTGTGATTCCATACATTTTTAGGGGCACCTGACCGATATTTTGTCCCAGAGAAAAAACTCCCTTTCCGATGAAATCGGGATGAATCATCACTGTATCACCATTTCCTTGAGTAAGAGGTTTTTGCGCCCACACTTGATAGATGTTTGGTAAAAGTAATCCGACACCGACTAATTGCCTATTATCCTTGTTGAAAATGAGTGTCACCCATGGCAACCGTTTGGCAAAATCAAAATGTGAAACGATCCGTCTAAATGCTTGAATATCTGTAAACTTACTAGGATCATAGGAACTTTGTGTAAGAAAAACCTCTTTCTTAAGATTTGTAAAGATTTCGTATATTCGAATCATTTCATCCATTCGTTCCTCTCCTCCTGTCGCATCCGCCATTACAGCATTAAAGGAATTATAAGCCAGTTGGAGGATCTCTCCCTTCAGCTCTCGTAATTGCCGAAGGCTTGGAAATTTCACGACCAACTCGCTTGGAATAGCAGATCCTTTTTTCCAATAATCTTTTGTGACCTTAACGCACCAATATTCCGATTCCCTCACAAAACTCAATCTTCTAAGAAAATTAGGTTCAAGAGCTTCCGGATCGTGATAAGTTACACCCGTCATCATATCTTGGTCAAATCCATCAATTTGGAATCCTACACCGCCAATTATTTTCGGATAATTAATTGGGCCACGGAATTTTCGTATCCCACGTGAGGTCATAAATCGTTTGCAGTGCTCCATTAAACTCTTACAAGATTCAAAATCTAGAGTATATAACCACCCGAAGGTGCCGCATTTCCGTCCGTAACTACGATAATCGGGATCGATTTGGCATACTACAATTCCAGTAATAATTCTTCCATTTTTAGCAATAAAGACTTTTAGTGGATAAGAATCATCATTCAATTTATCTTTAAGATAAGAAACCAATTCTTCTATAATCTTAAATTTTAGCTCTGGTTCAGGTACGTATAGTAATTTATTAAATGCGTATCGAATCTTTGAAATAGTAATGGTATTTTTTACTGTTATACTATTTAACTTTTTAATTTCTAATATATGCATAATGATTTCACATAGTTCTTCATATTTACTCAGTATAGATGAGATGAATATATAAAGAAAAAATAATTTCAGATCAACATAATACGATTTTTTCTTTAAATAAGAGTGGCTGCAATCTTCTTAAAAGGTTAATAAATGAGGAATTTTAATGGTAATACACGAATATGATTATTTTTATGAAAAGAGAACACGCAGAAATATCGGGCATGTAACCTACGAAGAGCAAGAACTCATTCGCAACAGTAAGATCGTGATAATGGGCGTGGGCGGTGTAGGTGGATCGCTTACTGAGCAATTAGCCAGAATCGGTTGCCAAAATATCGTGATTTGCGATAATGACCTCTATGAAGAGTCAAACCTCAATCGGCAATTATGCACAACTGAAGAATTAGGTAAGTATAAGGTCGATCATCTCGAAAGCCACTTAAAAGCTATTGATCCTCAAATGAATGTCAGCAAATGGAAAAATATAGCTTCTCACAATATTGATATAATATTAGAAAATGCGAATATTGTATGTCTTTCCTTGGATGATCCTATAGCCTCAATCATTATCGCGAGAAAATGTAGAGAAAAGCAAATTCCAATGGTGGAATCATGGGGGATCCCCTACCTTTGGGCGTGGTGGTTTACCTCTGATTCGATTAGTTATGAGGAATGTTTTAATACCGATACGACTACCCTTAGCATCGAAGAATTAGAAGAAAATGAGATGAGTGTATATACTGACCTCTTTCCGAAACTCTTACAATTTCCGGGAATAGAGGAAATGTATGACAGAAAAGAAGGAATCATTGAACAAATACTACAAGGAGAACGATCTTTTCCATCGATGGCATCCTTCGTTCATTTGACCGCGTCTTACTTAGCCACCGAGATCATCTTCGCAGGGATTTTAAATATGAAAAAAAAAGTCTTGGCACCCAATGTCGTTGGATATGATTATATCAGAATGCAACCGATTCAAATTAAAATAAATTAATTAAAAAAATACTATTTTTATATGTATTTTTCATTTTATTTATCTTGGGATATTCTAGTATAAATTCCTTGAATTCTGAGAGCTATTTGTTCTAAAAAGGCATCTTTCTCCTCGAGTTCGCTCTGTAGGTGTGATATCTCTTGCGAAGAATAATCTGCAGAATTCTTAATTTTGGCAAATGTAGAGATTTCCATCCTTTGGGTAATTTGTTCATAATGAAAGGGGATAAACTCGAGAAGTTGTTCATAGGTACCCGCTAAATAGTGTAAAAATCGTTTAAGGATGGTACCATCACTACGATCCTTAATTGACAGAGCATTTAGATCCTCTTTTAATGCTTTCAGTTCTTTCTCATCAAAGATCACCTTTTCTAATATCTCAGCTAATTCTGGTTGAGTAAACATTATAATTTCCCTCCGTTATCTTTCGCAATAAAATAGTCGTGGAGCGTATGGAAAACCTGTAATAAGGTGTCAAAATTATATATGATGCGTTCTATTCGTTGTTTTTGGTCGAGAGCACCTAATTTTGATAAGTCTAAATGGTCCATAAATTCCTTGGTGGAAACCGGAAGATCCAAGGACTGATCGAGAAATTCGAGTGCTTTCTGCGTTTGTGTATCAGAGATCTTACAACTCTCATTTTTGTGAAATTCGCAATAAAATTTAACCAAAAAGGATCGTAATATTTCTCGCTCAAGAAAGAGTGCCTCTTCATAATTCTCTTTCTTCAGATGGAAATTGATCCTAGTAAGATCGAAAAAAAATTCTTTCATCAACAAATTACGAAAAGTTTCTTCTAATTCTTTCTTGTCAAATTTCGAATCGAATACTTTATCAGAATTTTCCCAATCTGAATTTATTGCTACTATATCTTCATTCTTAGTTTCATCATATGAGGGAAAAAGGGCCTCCAATTCATAATTCAAATCTGATTCCTTATCTATGGTCTCAACCGAAACCTTAAGGGGTGTGGAATCTTTGGCGCGATAATAATCATCTAATGATTCTTGATATTGTGGTCCCACGGAATAAGAGGTCCGAATCGATTGCGAGCCGCTCGCCCTTCTCGGATGGTCTTCGATAATATAGTTATATTTAAGAAGCATATCGAATAGACGATCCCGCACTTCTTTAATCATTAAGGTGTCGTTCTGGAACTTTTCTTGTGCTTTTGTGTAGATCAATTTGAGTAATTGTTCTTTAATTTTTGCTTTATAGAGATTGCCAACCTTATCCAACCGCCCTAAAACATTGAAAAATTTGATAATTTCCTCGAGAAAGATTATATAATTTT
>SHMW01000042.1 GCA_008080735.1 Promethearchaeota archaeon | reverse complement strand
AAAAGATTATATCATTTCATTTTTCCAATCTATTAGGAAAATCTAATTTTTAGAATTAACTTAACTTTAAAAATCTAATTATAGCTTATGATTTCTAATAATACTTGATAAGTATTTGTCAATAAAAATTTATATATATTTAGCATAATTAAAATTTAATATAATATTATAACGGGTTTTTAGTTGATGTCAATAATAATAATCACAGATTTTATTCAAAGTTTTCTTAGTCTGTTATTTGTATTCGTTAATATGGTAATCGGACTTATAATTGCCTCAAAATACAGATCAACAAAATCTTGGGAGACTTTATTGGTTGGAATTGCCTGGATTGGTTTGGCATTTCTCTGGATCGCAGATGCATATCGCTTTATTTATTTCCTCCTTTATGATGACCTCACTCCCACCATTATAACAGTTAATTTAATCTTGACGGTTGGGATAATTCCAATTCCAGCAATAATGTGGCTTATTGCGTTTAGTAGATTGCTTGGATTACGGAGAAATAATACCTATATTATTTTGATGGTATCTGCTATCCTATTCTCGGTGTTAGATATCTTGCTTTTCTATAGTTACTTTACAGATCTTAATCCGCACACCAAATATCATTATAGTTCCATATATAATGATATAATTCTTTTAGGTAGTTTAATATTCGTGTTAGTTAGTGGATTACTTTTCGCTGGTCAAGCCTATCAATCAGAGGATAAAAGAATAAAAATGAAAGGAAAGTTGCTTTTAATTGCGTTTATATTATTTACAATTGGAGCCATTCTTGACTCTCTGTTTACGTATAGTGATTTTGTAATTAATATGATTTCAAGAATTCTTTTACTAATTAGCTCTATACTATTCTACATGGGATTTATTTTACCTCGATGGGTTGAAAATCTGCTAATTTCGTAAAATAACTCCCATTTTCTTTTATTCCTAATCAAAGAAACTACTCTTTTATGTATTGAAAGTGTTTTTTATAATTTTTAAAATTAAAATTTTTTAGCAATAAATAGTTGTTCTAATTACCAATCACCATAATATATGAATTATATGTTGTTCTACGAAAAAACGCAGGATATTGATGAGTTTCCGTTTAATGATTACGAGGTTTTATGTGGAATTGAGGAGGAGTTTTTCATAATAAATAAAGACGGTACATTAGTTGAGGTAGCAGATGATTTAATGGAAACTGTTGCTGAATTCTTAAGTAGAAACGAAGACCTATTAGAATCGGTGAAATTGAAAATCAGAAGTTTAGACCCAGAGCCCTCCCCGTCTCAAATAGAATATGTCACTTTACCTCTGCCTCCTGCTGAATTGGAAGAAGCAACCAAAATAGGAAGAAAATTATTAGCCGATGCAGCATCTAAACTTGGAGTAAAAATATTTGCCCAAAGCCTCCATCCAATTCAATCTAATCCAAATCCAATAGTAGGAACACATATTAACGTATCAATCCATGAAAAACATTATGTGATGAAACCAAAAGAATTAAGGGCAGTATACAATTATTTGTGGAACTATTTACCAGAAATTATTGGAATATCTGCTAATTCTCCTATTTATCAAGGAGAAGAAACAGGAATAGCCAGTAATAGGTGTGTGAAAAGCAATGTTTTAAAACCAAACGGATATGCGAAGTTTAAACAACCTGAGAAAGGACCTGCTTTGGTTCAAATGCAATATTATGGAAGGCTACGTTATAATCTTAGAATTGGATCAGGCGAAGATGAATTTGAAAAGAGTGTTATAGCAAACTCACGGGGAGCGAGACTAGTGGATATTAGCCCTCGAGGGCCATCTTCGAATATTGGTGAGGATAAAGATGATTCTCCCTCAAGGAACAGGGTTGAAATTAGAATTATTGATGTACAACAAGATTTGCAAGATATTTTGGATTTAGCATATTTATGTTGCGCATCTGCATATCATGCGCTTTATTTGAATTCAACTGGAAAAATCTTGAAAGATGCTTATCATGAAACAAATCTTAAAGCCGCAATAAGAGACGGCCATAAAGCAGAATTCAAAAGAGGAAATGGGTCAATTGAATTAATATCTGAGAGTGTGAAGAGATGGTTTAAGGAAATAAATGAATATCAAAAATATATGGATATCAAAATCCAATCACCACCAGAAGAAAAACTCACAAAAGAACCGCTTCAGAAAAGAATCAATATTGATTTTAGAACAAGAGATTTTGAAAAATTACGTAGAAGAGGACAAGGTTATGTAGAGATTAGGTTAGGAGATTCTCGAATTGTAGAGGATGATAGAGGGAATAGGTACAAGGTAAAGGGAGGTGCCCGAGTTCATGGAAATCTTTCTAGTGATTATAATTTGTCTTATGAAGAAAAGGATGGTATTATAACCACTTTCAAAAATATTTCTGTAATTAATATTTTAGAAGTTCAAGGTTTAAAAATTCCACTAAAGGAGAATGATAAAATTTTGAATAGTTTATCGGAAACTGATTATCTAACAAGACGCTTATTTAGCGGATTAGGATTTTGATTCAAATTAAAAGGAATATATGGGTGAAGATATTTTATTTCTCTAAAAAATTTTATTGAGAAAATCAGAAACATTTGGAATGGTTTTAAAACACGCTTGGAAGGGTGTTTAAACAGGGAGAAAACAATTTATATCATCAACAATTATCCTGGGGGATATAAACCTGAAAGAATTAGACGATTAGAGAATCTTATAAAGCTCGAGTATCCTACCGTTAAAGCTAAAATAATCCAATATTCTGATATTGATAAAAAAACATTAAATAAAAGCATAGGATTAATTCTAACAGGCTCGAGCTTAAACGTATCCAGCTTTTCCTCAAATTCTTCGATGGAATCACGATTTATTCCCGAAATAGAGTTAATTAGGAAATATAAAAAGCCCATTCTAGCAATTTGCTTTGGTCATCAGTTAGCTGCGTATGCGTTTGGAGCGAAAGTTAAAAGGATGAGTTATAGAGCAGTGAATAATGATATTTTCAAATTAGAATTACAAAAATCTGATGAATTAATTACTGTAAATGAAATTTATGTCAATCTCAATCATAAAGATTATGTAGTGCCATATGATGAAAATCTTCGAAAACATTTTGACATTAATGCAAATTTATCGGTTGATGGATATGAAACTGTTCAATATATGAAGCATAAGAAAAAACCTATTTATTCAGTTCAATTTCATCCTGAAAATCACATAGCCAATTTTCATTACCCTCCTTATATTGAGGATGAAATAATCGATTACGCAAAAATTGCTGGACAAATACTAATCTCAAACTTTGTGTCTTTATGTTTGTGATCTCTGAAAAACTCGCTTAGGTTTACTTTGAAACAATTCCAAATTTCACTCTAGATCTATATTTATTCCAACTATAATTTTTAAACTGCAAATAATTAGATCCACTATGAATAAAACAATTCCTAAATCTTTTAAGCATATTAATTAGGTGCTCACATACTAAATGAATTATCATGATATTGATATTGGAGAGAATGTTCCGGAGATTTTTCGTGCGGTAATCGAAATTCCAAGAGAATCTCGCAACAAATATGAGATGCATGATGAGCTCCTAATTTTGGATCGGGTTCTTCATTCATCTCTCACATATCCAACAAATTATGGATTCATACCACAAACTCAAGCAAAAGATGGGGATGCTCTGGACGTACTCGTTTGGTCCCGTTTTCCAATAGATCCTCGATGTGTCGTAACTGTTAGACCACTCGGTATGTTGAAAATGCGGGATGAACAAGGAGAAGATAATAAAATTTTAGCAGTTCCATATAATGACCCCTTTTTCGAAGACACCCTTGACATCGAAGATGTTCAAGAAGGCTTTCTAAAAGAAATGACTCAATTTTTTAAACGTTATAAGGAATTAGAAGAAGGAAAAACTACTACAGTGAAGGGATGGTTTCCAAAAGAAGTCGCCAAGGAATATTTACTTGACGCTATGGAAAGATATACTCAACTAAAAAGTAAGTAAATTCAGATGGGTTTTCCTATCTATGTTTATTTTTTATAATTTAGTAAATTATAGAATATCAGCTAACATCTTGAAATAGAGCCCTCATTTCCATATATGATTTTATAACTGAAATGAGTCTAAATGGATTGAGCAAAAAACGCAATCCTCTTTTTCTCCGTGCTTTTCTCACTATTTTTCGAGCATTATTTATATACTTTAATTCTCTAAACGAGAGATAGAGAAGCTCATATAAATCTCCCGGACTTAATTCATAGGTTTTTATAACTGGTTCCATAACTGTGTATCTCGACCAGTTTTTTGAAATAAGAAGACTTTTCTCGTCCATCTCCTCAAGCGTATCGCTTCCTGGAAAGGGTGTTAGTATCACGAAACTGATTATATCAACATCCGTGTCTTTCATTACTTCTATTTGGCGAATAATATCTTCACGAGTGTCATGTAAATTTACCCCAATAATCAAATTTCCTATAGAAAGGATACTATTTTTATCTAGTATCTTGAGCGCTTTGAGCACTTTCTCAAAGGTTATTTGTTTTCGCATTTCCTTAAGGGACTCCTCATCGATGCTCTCGATTCCGATAAATACTGCCCAAAATCCTGCCTCAGCCATTTTCTCGACCATTGAAGGGGAACGGACAATATCATCCACTCTGATTTGGGCAAAAAATTTAAAATCATTAATCAGTCCTTTATCCTTAAAATATATTATTTGCTCGCATAATCGCTCAACTCGTTTAGTATTCGCAGAGAGTTCATCATCAACTAAAAATATGTCTGTTATACGTTTATTTTGAGAAATGAGCATTAATTCTTCTATTATTTTACGAATCGGTCGAGAGCGCCAGGTGCGATTATTTATTTTCCAAGTCGTACAAAACTTACAACTATAAGGGCATCCACGAGATGTTTCGACCGTTTCCAAGCGAACAGTAAGCATTTTATATTTATTACCATTAGTTAAATGACGGGCAGGTAGTCGTATATTCGAATATTCTTGTTTGCTCATCAATTCTCTATCAGGGTTATGAATTATTCTTCCATTTTTTTTATATGATACTCCTTTTATTCCTTCGCAGCTACCTTTTGAAATCATTTCCCGAAAAGTTAATTCTCCCTCACCCCGGACAATTATGTCAACATATTCGTTTTTTAAAGTTTCGCTTACTTCAAAAGTGGGATGACGTCCACCGAATACCACGGGTATTTTATGATCAATCTCCTTTACTGATTGTCCAATTCTAAAACATTCATTAATCGCAGCTGAGACGAATACAGATACTCCCACGATATCGGGATTATATTCTCTAATTCTCTTTTTAATCTGATTATGACTAAGATTTTTCAACTTTGAATCGAGAATTTTTATCTCAACTGGAAGATCTTCAAGATAAGATGCGATATATGTTAAGGATATTGGCGGGAAATTCATATTATAAAAATCCCATCCGATTGAATGAAAATTGGGCTTTATTAACAAGATCTTATTCCAATTTAAAGAATGAGATTTATTGTAAGCCATAATCACATCAGATTGATTCCATTATTATAGCTTTTTTTAGCTTTTTATCCCTCGAGACGTCTCTGACTCGCATTTTTTTACTAATTGCTTCTTCGATTTGGCTTAAGTTATTCAGGACAATCCTTCTCCATCCAAAATAAGCCTTTATTCCTCTATAAATTCTTCCTGGGTTGAGAATAAACTTAATCCCGCGCTTTTTTATTACTTTTTTAAGCAGTTTTAATTTATTTTTATATCCTCCCCCATAATATGAAACATAATAAAACCCAAAAAAGAGCAATCTCTGGAGAATTTCTGGACTAAAATTAGGGGTTTTGATAACTGGGTTGAGCCAATTAAATTTAGAATAATCCTCCGTCAATAGCAAATTCTTTTCTTTCATCTCTTTATAAAAACCCGTTGCGGGAAATGGAGTTAATAGAGTAAAGCTAGGTAGATCTAGAGTTAACTCACTAGTTTTTCTGATGGTATGAAGTACTGTTTCCACATCATCATCTAAATTTATTCCAATAATCACATTGCCCATCACTACAATCCCGCATTCATGAAGAACTTCAATCCCTCTTTCGATTTGATTAATTTTACAACCTTTCTGAACCTTTTTCAAGTTCTCATCATCCGTGGCTTCTACACCTACTAAAACGAGCCAGAAACCTGCTTTTCCCATCAATTTGGTGATTTCTGGATATCTAGCCATCGAGTCAAGTCTTCCTTGGAAAAAGAAATACAAATTCTTTCTAATTCTCCCCTCGTTTTTGGCTTTAATGATGGCTATGCACAATTTCTTCATTCGATTCATATCGACTAAGATATTGTCGTCAACTAAAAAAACATCCTCAATTTTCTTATTCTTTGATATAAGTTCTAATTCCTTCATCACATTTTCGACTGATCGAGGTCGCCAACTTCTTTTATACACAACATGAGTACTACAGAATTTACATCCTTGAGGGCATCCACGTGAAGTTTCAATAGCATCACAATTTAGATTGAAAATCTTATAATCGTTTTCTCTCACTAAATGTCTTGCTGGAAATCTTAATGTGTCTAAATTCTTCATGAACGGACGATCAGGATTATGTATGAGCTTTCCGTTCTCTTTGTATGATAATCCCTTTACATCTTTAGGAGACTCATTTTGAATCAATTCTCGAAATGTAAATTCACCTTCTCCCCGTACTAAGATATCAATCCATGGAGATGAGAGTGTTTGCTCAACCGCGAGTGTAGGATGCCATCCACCTATAATGGTGGTAAATCCCATTTTTTTTGCAATTTTTGCATATTCCAATACATGATTGATCGCACTAGTCACAGGGACCGTGAATCCGACTATATCGGGGTTATATTCTTTTAGACGATCGTAGTATTGCCGAAAGTTAAGACCCTCTGCTTTAGTATCCAAGATGTCGACATCAGCGATGTCTTTTACATAGGCGGCGATGTATTCTAAGGCTAATGGGGGGAATGCAGAATCATAAAAGTCATAACCACTGGTTTTATAATTCGCATTAACTAATAGAATTCTGTTCCATTTACTCATTATAAATAAGATATGATATGTGATTTAAAAAATTAATATAGGACTTGTGCTGTTTTGATTCTGAAAATATGTATGGAAAATCAAATTTAATATTGAATTTCAAACATATAAGATTTAATTGGATGATTAAAAATAACTAATCAAACAAAATTTAAATTGCTTACTATCACATAAAATCCGAACCTTAAATTTTCAGATTTTTTCCCACTATAATGAGGGCGTAAGAGATGCTATATAAAAATAATAAGTGAAAATATAAATTTTTTATATTCATATTAGACATTTACAACTTCTTTTACATCAGGGACGAATTGCTTGACTGCTCGCTCGATTCCGAGCTTCAAAGTCTGTTGAGCGTGAACACAGCCCGCGCAATGCCCTTGAAGTCGCACTTTTACGACGCCATCCTCAGTTATCTCTAATAATTCTACATCTCCGCCGTCTCTCTGTAAAGAAGGTCGAATCTTGTCTATTACTTCCTTGACTTTATCTTTATTTACCATTTTTAATCTTAACCTTTTAATATTTTTATATATAACTGAATTTATTAACCAATTAAAGCCTTAGCTTTATGTAATATTAGAATATTTATTCGAAACGGTTATTTTTCGCAACAGCATCGACATTTTAATTAATATTATAAAAGTTAAATCTATTAAATTGCGAATTATTATTCAATGTATAGAATAATTACAGAACAAGAACGGAAAAATGAACACTGAAGAATTTATTAAACTCTTAGGAAAGGCTCAAGATTTAATGGGAGAGGAAAAATATCGCGAATCATTAGACATCCTATATACTCTAAAAAAGATTGAGCAACAAGGAGATTTTGATTATTCGCTAACCCATAAATTATATCAACTAATTTCTAATTCTGAGTCGCTCTTGAATCAGAGCAGTATATTGAAAGAATTAAAAAATATATCAAATAAACACGAATCTATCTCCTTTGATACATTATCAAAATTGTTAAAAGAGGATTATAATATCACCCTTGAGACGGGAATTTTGCGAAGAGAAATTGAATTGCTCATTCTGAGAAACAAGATCCCTCACAGAATAGAAAAGGATAAGTTAATCTTTTCATAGAAACTCACATTTCTTTTTACATCTATATAGCATATATATCCATTTTGTAGAAATTGGACTACATATCATTCATATTGCCTATTTTTTTTAAAGAACATAACTTACTAAATAATTGATCCATTCAATTATCGAATTTTTAATTAAAATAATATAATAAATATAACGTGAATAGAAAAATGAGTGAAGAAATGGATAGGGAAGATTGGACTTTTGTCAAATTGATGATTCAGAAACACTGGAAAGCTGGTTTACTTTTTGTCGTTCTTGCTATCATTGCTATTATTGGTGCTATACTAACTCTCTTCTTCCATATAAATAATTCTCTAATCGGAGCTGGGGGAACATGGACACTCGCAGAATTTTCCATACAAACAATTATTTTCTGGTTCCTATGGCTTTTGTTATGGGAAGTATTATTCGTGGTAATTCCGACCGCCGCTGTGATGGGTGGACTTGGGTATTTCTGGTGGACGAGATTGGAAGAATCTGAAAAAGAATTATTCAGAGAGCGTGAGAAGAAGGAACAAAATGTTAATAAACCAGGTGCCGCAAGTGGTGTTTTAGGCTTTTTTGTTTTCATTGCCTTCATTATTATCACTATTATTGATGGAAGGTTTGATGCCGCACTTGGAACTGTACCTTATATCTATTGGATTACCACCTGGTTCTGGTCAGTATTTTGGATATTAATCTTCTTAGGCATTCCAGGAACGATAGGCGGACTATATTATCTCCGCAAGAAATTGAGAGAAGTATAATTTTAAATTTTTTATATTTTTTTTTCAATTTTATTTTATCTAAACCATTTGAATTCAATCATGTGGTATTTTTATAGTTCTTTTTTAACCTAGTTTCAAAACTTAAATAGAAAAAATGATAATTAATCAATTAGAAAAAACCTTACAGCTCAAAATGGTCTATTATGGTCCCGCAATGTCGGGGAAAACGACTTCTTTAAAAGCTCTCTTCGACCATTTCGGAAAGAAGGATGAGGTAAAAAGTATTGAGAGTACGGTAGGAAGGACATTATATTTCGATTATGGAGTACTCTCCTTTCAAAATGAAAAATGGAAGCTAAAAATCAATATTTATACAACAACGGGACAAGACTTTTATATTGTTACAAGGCCAACAGTCTTAAGAGCGGTTGATGGCATTATTTTTATAGTGGATTCCCAAAAAAGTGCTTTTAAGAGAAATATTAGCTCGTGGAATGAATTAACCAATTACTTCGACATGGATTCTTTTAATCGACTTGGAAAGGTTATTGTGTTTAATAAACAAGATTTACCAGATAAGTTTGAAACTGCCAAGTATTTAGATGAGATAGGGTACCATAATTTTAAGAATATTGAATGTAGGAAGAGCATCGCAATATCCTCAGAAGGAGTTCTTGAAACGTTTGAAGATACGCTTCGGTTAATCCTACAGAGTATATATCATGAAAATCTGATATCAAACACAGTATAATTAGATTCTCAAGGTAATCGGCTCTATAGAATCTTCTAAACCGTATGTTGGGATTATCCACATATACATACAATATTCCAAATTCTTATAAGTTGGTTTTGTAAAATTCATGTGACCGAGATTTCCCGGGAAAAATACTCCATCTCCATTCTCCAAATCCCTACATATAGATTCGCCATCTTCATCGATTAAATATTGGGTAACAGCGACATTCTTTTCGGGGATACAATAGATATAGATTTCGGGATACTCTGGATGAATATGAGGATAAATTTCTGTGTTTCCATATTCATTTTCCACTAAATTAACACTCGTTAAAACCCCTTGCTGTAAAGCTTTCTGAGGAATATTGGTGAAGCCAGACATATAATACCCATTTTTGATGGCAGTCCATACCGTTCTATAGGTTGCGATGCGATCTTTGGTAGATAATTCTCCTCGAGGGACAAATTTCCTAAGATCGAAATGCTGTATTTCAAAGTCGCGATCTTTCCTATTTTTCACTTTACTATAGACTAAGCATATTTTATAGGCTGTATCAGGTTTCGGGTCTATTTTTATTGTTATTTGTTTTTCTGGAGGGAGAAACAAGAAATCAAACTGGTCAAAATTATACGGAGCACCTTCATAAACGGCGACGGCATTACCTGAGAGTAGACATGCGTTTACAACCTCGCGCGTTTTCGTGGAAATCTCTAGATCATTATCAAAATAAAAATATTGGAGTTTAGCCCCTCCTAATTCTTGCTCAAACGGTTTTGCTTTGGGATCTTGGAGATAATGCGAATACATCGCAGACTTATTCATTCTCTCTGACATATTAAGTTCGATAAAGTACTTAATATTAAAATAGTTGTCTTTTAAAAATAATAAATTGTGTTTTGAAATTTAACTCATGATTCTAATAAAGGGGAATAAATGAATAAGACTGTCTTTTTATCAAAAAACATGTTCAAGATTTAGTAGTAATTTGATAGGAAAAGTATGCTTATTTGATTGGATTTTGAATACGAATTGATTTATGGGCATTATCTTCAATAATAGCGACTAATGCCGTAATATGTTGTTTAGTTTCATACTTTATCTCTTTCGCATCCTTTTTGTTCCATTTTGTAAAACCATATAAAAAAGGTGCCGTTTCAAACAGTCCTTCTTGTAAGCCAGTTAATTTAACTGTGGCACCTTCCAGGTCGTTATTAGAATTATTTTTAATTATGATTTTGTACGTATAGAGGTCGTCTTGTTCACTTATTAGTTCTATTGATTCCACTTGGAAATTTTTCTTAAATTTCGGAGAGACTCCTTCGAAAACAGAGGGTGCCTCTGACGGACCTCCGGAAAATAACTCTACTGCGGTTTCCTCTTCCTCGATTAATTCGGAACTAATCATTATAGGTAATTCGAATTTGATTGGTTCTTTTCCAGATGTTTTTCTTCCAATAACCATTAAGGACCATTTGGAATAATCCCCATATTTTATTCCCCAATGTTCTTTCTCTGATGGTTCCCATAGATAATTATGGCTCGGCTCCGCGACTTCGGGGACTTTTAATAAAAGATATCCCTCCTTCGTATTTGATTTAGTTTTTGTTTGTCCTGCGATGGCGGGAGGCAACTCCTCAACTTGTTGGCAATTCCTACCGTATCGTTCGCAATGACAGACTAAATTCGCTTCTTGGAGGAGTCGTATCTCAATTTCTCTCAATCCCTCTGAGGAGTAATTGATTTTTATAGTTTCACCGGGTTTGAATACATCTTTTTTTAGATTTACATTCAATCCCGAAATTGAAAATGAAAGAGGACTTGGTTTTTTCTGACTTGCAGTTTTTTTTGGTTTAATTATAACTTCCTGATTGCGTTTAACAATAATATCCTCATCAGGATTTACGGGATTCGGTTTTCGCAACAATAATTGAAGGTGATACTCCAAGTCACGCTTTTCTATTGTTGGGACAACATTATTCTTGATTGTGAGCGCTTTATCTCTAACATATTTTCCAGCTTCAAATTTCCCCTTGGAAAAGATTTCTTGTTTGGTAATTTGGAGATCTTTCTGACAAGGAGGAGAGGTTAATAATCTGATCCCGCTCCAAAAGAGGTCAGTCTCCTCTTCAAAATTAAAATTAGCCCTTACTGGAAGCTTATCACCTTGGATAACAAAATCTTTAAGCGGGGTTAATTCTAATCGCATACTTATTACAAGTCAAAGAATTTTAATGAAGTTTATGATATAAAAAAAAATGTATGGAGTTTTAATAATGTTTATAATTGATTGTTAAGGAGGTAGGATTTAATAATTACGTACTTTAATCTCGTATAACTTTTTGAAAAATCTAAAATCTTTCCCACTTTTTAACTATATTCTAAAATCTCTTTTGAATTCATTTATAAAATACGAAATTATAAAAGAAATTTTGAAGAAATCAATGACCCATTAGGTATGCGACACCACGAAGAACCAGCTACTCATCCATTCATTACATTTTTACTTTTTACAATATTCTATTCATTATGAGTTTAACCAGTACTATAAAAGCCATTCTTTTTGATTTAGATAATACCTTAATAAATATAGATATTGACGCGTTTGTGAAAAATTATGTTCTTTTATTAAGTAATTATGTAAAAGAGTACGTTCCCACACGGAAATTCATCGCTCGGCTCATGAAAGTGTCAAAAAAGGTAGAGCAAAATAACGGAGAATCGACGAATGAAGAGGTATTTGCAGAATATTTCTTTCCGCTTGAAGGATATATGAGAGATGATCTAGAACCTCTTTTTGACGAATTTTACATTGAAGAATATCCAAAACTCCAAAAATTTACCAATCAAAAACCGGAAGCTCGTTCAACGATTAAAAAATGTTTTGAAAATGGATATAAAGTGGTGATTGCAACCACACCCCTATTACCCGAAACCGCCATCAAACAACGCCTCACTTGGGCGGGTGTGGGAGATTTTGACTACGACCTAATTACAAGTTATGAGCACGTATCTGCGACTAAGCCCAATTTGCTATATTTTGAGGATATCGCTCGACAAATCAAGGTTCCCCTCGAGAATTGCTTAATGGTGGGAGATGAGGATAAAGATATGGTGGTAGCAAAATTAGGCTGCAAAACATTTTTAATACGAGGTCCCAACACAGACCTCAGTTCAGATACTCCAAAACCCGATTATGAGGGAACACTTTCTGATTTAAAGGACCTTATTTAATGTTGAAAAACTAACTCTCTTGATTATTTATTTTACAAATATTTTAAAAATCAAAGAGAAATAAAAAGAGAAAATATTATTGTACCACGATGTTTACCTCTAAATTATTTATTATTCCTAATTTCTTAGCCAAGGATCTTACATATTTTTTTCGATGTTCTTTTAGATATTCCAGAATCAGCAAACTAGGCATAATAGAAGCTGCTAAAAGAAATGGAAGCGAGAATGTCAAGATTCCATTGAAAATCATATTAAATAATTCGTCATTACTAGCTAAAAATCTTAGGAGTATCGAGATATAAGAAATGATTACCCCAACTCCTGCGTAACCTTTCAGCGCGTATGTATACCAATTTCCAACTGCTCGAATTTCAATTATATCGTTTTTTTCATTTGCTTGTTCTATATTCGTATAGGAGATACCCGAGTCATTCAAAAACCATGCACTCGCAAATAAGCCAACAGAAGGCCCTAAAGTGAGCAATAAACCAAAAATAAATGACATAAAAAAGAGATTTGTATCGCTGCGTTCCGAAAGTATCGTGACTTTTATGACATACTTAGTAAGAAAAGGTGCTAGAAGTAGACTCAGATTCATAGCCATCAATCCCGCAAAGACCCCTCTGTATGCTTTTCTAAATTTTTTTGACTCTTTTTTCTCTTGAATTCCGTAATTCATCCTTCGTCCAATGATGTTTTTATGTAAAAAGAGATATACAGGTGGTAAAAGATATCCGAATATTAATGAAAATATAGTAGAAGGGATTATAAGTAACAGCATCAAGAAAAAAAGTTGAAATCCATCCGTGGTTCCCGGTAAAAATTTATAGGTCGCTTCATATTGGTTTATAAGTGGAAGTAAAGCCGCTAATGCTATATAGATTATGAGGGAAATGATAATTGTTTTAAATTTCAAATTGATGGTTCACCAATCTTTTTGTATAATAATTGAACATGATTCTTTATAATATTTCTAATTCATCTCCTAAAGCGAATTATAGATCATAATTACAAAGAGAAAAAAGAAATTAGAAATCGGGGGAGATGCAAAGAATAGAATCATTGCTGAAATTAGGAAAGAATTTTCTCAGATGAATTACTTTTTGAATTAATTCCATATTCAAAATCATCGAATATTTGAAGAAAGAAGTTCAAAATAAAAATTATAATTAGCTTTTGGTTGTTTTAGAATACTAATTATGTTTTTATAATTATTTATTCACTTTCTCAAGAGACACTCTAGAATTTCATTTAATCTCGAGCCTGTATCTTTATTAACTGATTCATGGAAATTCTTAATATTTTGATCATACTCTATTGGAAGATCCTTCCATACACCAAAATGTTTTATCAAGCGTGAGGGGGTACCTTTAGAAACATATCTATTCCATATATTTAACATATCTTTATTATTATTTTTAACTGAATTCAAGGAACAATTCTACAAAAAACTATTTTTTCAAGATATTAGTTCTAAATCTATCAGAATGTATATACCTAAAAAAGAGTGAAAAGTAAAAAATAAGATATTGCTTTATGCTTATTCGGTATGCGCTGAAATGATCAAGTCGGCAAAGAGCTTCATATCATTTAAGAGCGTATTGATTTTGTCTTGCGAATCCATATCAATCTCACCCGATTTCATAATAAGCACAGAGATGATATACTTAAAGATATGTAGCTCAACTTCTTTTCCATCCTCATTCCGACCCCTAAACATTGCTGAATCCGACATAAAGATATTTTCCCGGACCGTATTACATGCGTTAATGAAATCGCGCAAATCTCCTCGTAAGGTTAGACCACTGCTTACCCCCTTTACATTGTGGACGATTACATTTCCAGAAATATCGGAAATAATTACCTTGGCGCCGATCTCCTCTAATTTTTGTTCTGCTTTTTCTACGTGGCTCTTAAGTTCCTCGTAGGAGGAAATCAAAATGTCTCGGAAAATTTTGGCTAATTTATCTTGATCGTAGATGCTGGTAAGGTATGATTTAAACTCATAATCCTTGAAGATATCTTCAAAGATTTCACGGGCTTTCTTGACGTTTGTATCCAAGAGCTCTTTCTCATAATCTTCTGTATCATATTTATGATAGAATAGGAAGATCTTGGGCTTCTCGTTGTTCTTTGTATATATATCCAATAATCCTTCAAAATATTGCTTTGATTCTTCAAAACTATCGGGATCATGGAGATCTACAATGGGGATTAGGATATCTGTCCCCCGGAACACCTCGGGCTTTTCCATGTATTCCTTACGGTACTGTTCTTGTCCACCAAAATCAAAAATTCCGACCTGGAGCCCTAAGAATGGATGCCTTCTCGTTTCGTATAAAATAGTCGGACTTAATGACTTAGTATCTTCTGGACTTTTCGCCGCAAATGCAACGCTGTAAAGACTGGTCTTTCCACAGCCAGATAATCCAACTAAACTGATTTTCATGTATTATCTACTCCTCTTTTGTTTTTAACTACTTCAAATAATAATTAATACTTCTTTATTTTTCTTAATATTCTTTTATTCTTAATTTTTAGTTGTATAAAGAATTGGTTTATTGGGTTATTTTTTCAACTTGTAGGTTTTTGAGTATATTTTTCCGTATTTTTGCGTCGATGCTTCTATAAGCACTTCACCAAGTATTAATTCACCGTCTTTTTCTTCTAATGGATAATTTACGTCAATTTCCTCATAAGGAAAGAGCTCTTTGATTTTAGTATTCCATACGTTTTTTTCAAAAACGTCGTCTACAATGGCAATCCTGATCTTTAGATCTTCAAGTAAGAATCCGATTGTGTTTGTTATCGATAATTCTAAGGTCTTGGCTTCTTCATTGAGGTTTCTTTTCACACTTAGTGCCCGACGAGCATCGATGATCGGTTTAATATCGAAAGTAGGCTTCTGCCCTTCTTCCGGTTTTGACTCGATTTTCGGTTCCTCTTCCTCATCTCTATCTCGTACGATGAAGACCTTTCTCTTCTGAATGTTGTATTGACTCACTTTCTTCAACTTAGCAAGGAAAAGCACTGAATTTAAATTGATCGCATTGAATGGTTCAACGGTTAAATATCCTTTTTTACCCGCATCTTCAATAATTTCCGTACCAATGCCAGAACGTGCAAAGACCGTATTCTTGTTTGCACCGCTTCCTACGGATCCTATTGAGATATCTGCCTCTTCTGCCGTCAAATCGGTACAGAAGTTGCAGCTGGATGATTTAAATTTATCTAATTGGCTAATCTTGTAGGATTTTACCGGCTCTCCATCTTCATCATAGTATATATGGAACTTTCCCTTACTGATATCCATCTTTTCTACTTTTGATAAATCTACTCCTTCTCTTTCAAAGAACGGATATAATGCTTCCGGTGCGAATGAGTCCATACAAAATAGTCCAATGGTAAGGATATTGGCTCGCATGAAATATTTTAGCATTCCTGTTGGTGAGTTATACATCTTATTAACCGCGTTTATATTACACGGGGTTCCAACAAATGCTATGGAACGATAATCTTCCCGAACCGCTTCCATTAAGGCTTCAACAGTTTGCGAATGGCAATAAATAGATCCAGATGATCGAATCGCATCATCTTTATTTGTAATGATTTGCGCAACAGGAAACCACGGCTTTTCCGGATCTTTCATCGTGACAATGGCCGCATCGATTAAATGCTCGTCAAATAGATAGCACAAAAGACTGGTCACAGTCCCTCCATCTTGATATCCAATGGCTTCGGGGATATCTGTGTTAGTCACATAACCCGTTTTGAACTCTCCGATAAGCTGGTCGGGATCTGTAATTGTTCGAGGACACTGGTTATAACATATGCCACAGCCGGTACATTTGCCCACCAGTTTGGGTTGCCCTGCTAAATGGTCCCACTCCAGAACGGGACACACGGCAGCACATGTACCGCATTCGGTACAGACACCCGTACGAACAATCTCCTTCATCAGCATACCGTAGCTGTCTTTCTTTCCCTCTAATTTTTTTTGTATGTAATCGAAAGAATACTCGTATTTTTTGCTTGCTTTTTCGGTATTATTTTCGGTCATATTTATCCTTTTATTAAAATTCTTGGTAATTATTATGCTCTTTTAATAATCTATTAAATTTAAATGGGCGTATTAAAAAAAAGCTTATTAAAACGAAAGTTAACTAAGTTGATAATTTTAAAAAAAATTTATAAGTGGAAGATTTAATTAATGATTTTAATAATAAGGTTAGTTTTGAGGTTCTTCTAATCGTTCACTGATGGATTTTATTGCGTTTTGAGCAGAAATCTGTACAATTCGATGAAAATCATTTACATTTGCAAAAAGCGCGTCGATGGCAGCTTTATCACCAAATTTTTCGAGAAATTTGATTATTCCTAGTTTGATCTTATAACATTCATTATTATGTTCCTTTAGATAATCACTCAATCGCGCTCTATTTTTTATTAGAAGTCTCCTTATCTCCTCATTAGAATTAACTTGATACCAGTTATCGTTGTAAATATTAAGCACCGCGTCAATCACGATTTTTTTAAGCAACCAATACACTTTTGGGTTTTCTGCATAGGTTATCAATGGTTCAATTGCCTCATATCCCCCAATTTTCCCTAAAGCGATGATCGCATTTTTTTTCACATCAATATTTTCCTTTCTTTTCAATAATGCGAGTAATGGTTCCACAAACTGCTTATTACCCAGTTCTCCTAAAATATAGGCAATAGATTCTTTGAGAATTTCATTGGGGTGGTCTAATTGGGATAATAAAGTTTCGTAGCTAATACTTTCATCTTGGAGATAAATTTGCTTAATCGTGTCAATGATATACCACTTCATATCCATATCAATATATTCGAAATCAATATCTTCTACATTTAGAGACTTTAACAATTCTGGGATAATTGAGGCATCTCCAATGTCAGCTAAAGCCTTGATTGAGGCTATACTGATTTCACTATACATATTATCTATGTTTTCCAATAATAAGCCCATCGCGCTCTTGATCTTTAACTTCCCTATCAAATATATCGCATTTTCCTTCGCGATGAACTCCTCATCTTTGACTAATTCAATTAATTCTGAATTTATCTCATTGCCTAATAACCGAAATATTGTTAAAATCCTTTTAATTAGCTCCTTATCTTTTTTATCAATAAGAGAAAGCAAAGAAGTAAAATCCTTTTTATGGCTTGAGATACTTTCTAAAATTGCTGGATGCTTTATCTTAAGATAATTAGAATCATTATAGCTTACATTTAGACTCGAGATATATTTTCCTATTAATTTTACAACCTCAATCTTACATGAATTAGAAATTTCAGTATTAAATGATTCTAAAAGCATGTTAATTGCCTCATTAGGAGGGAGGTTTAATAATTCATAGCTCACATATTCTCTGGTAACTTTATAATCGGAATCCAAGTATTTTATAAATAAATCTATCTCTGGTTTTTCAAATCTGATACTATGAATGGCTTTTAGTACCGTTTTTTCCATTTCAGCATCAAGTGCATCCGAAGAATTCTCCAAAATCCATTTTAAGGGTTCAAGGGACTTTTTCAATTTAATTTTTCCCATAGATCTTGCAGCTTCACATTTTAATTCAATGGTTTTTTCAGAAATTATTACATTCTCCAATGTTTGAAAACAGACTTCCTTAGCATTATCAGGTATCTTTTCTATTGAACCGATTATTTTAATCGCTTCTTTTCTTGTGGAAAGCTCTTCTTGGGAATTTATAATCTGGATTAATAATTGAACTGCAGTTGAGAGTCCTAATTCTTGCCGTTTATTATAAACCTCTATAGGATTAAATTCTATATTTGACATGAATTCTTCTAGGATTATCAGATCCGATAATTCGAATTCTGATTATCATTAATTGTGATCATCCTAATTTAAAAAACTATCCTTTCCAACTATTAAACATTTTCTATTTTCTGAATTAGGTAAAATCTGTCGGATCCAATCATGAATGATATCTTGTTTAGCTATCTAAATAAATAGAAAACATTTTAAAGACCAAATTCATAAATATTGTTAATAACGAGATCAATTAGGAGAGAAATAGATAAAACTCAAAACGAATATAAATATTTTTATAGAATTTGATCACAAACTATACATATATTATCCTAATTGAAATTTTAATTGCTAGTAAGGTGATGTGAAAAAAAGTATGTTAAAAAATATTATGCAACGGAATGAACAAAAAAACGAAAGAATATCCTTCTATGCGTGTCAGTGAGGCATAAACATTAAAAGTAAAGTAGATTGCGGAGAATTAGTAAATTTTGCAAAGCAATTCGATGATGTTGTCGTTTCCAAAACCCATTCTTTTCTTTGCACTGAAAGTGGTCAAACTGAAATAATGAATGATATCCAAGAAAAAAATATCACAAGAGTCGTTGCTTCCGCTTGAACACCAGTAACCCATGAACCCATTTATAGAGACACTCTTTCGAAAGCGGGGTTAGATCCCTATTATTACCAAATGGTGAACGTACGAGAGCATTGTAGCTGGTGTACAGATGATCCTAACCAAGCGACCGAGAAAGCAAAAAAATTAGTACTCAGTGGTTTAGAGCGTGCAAGACTTTTAGAAACAGTCCCTATTAAAACAGTTCCCGTGAAAAAATCTACATTAGTTATTGGGGCTGGTATAGCAGGGATGAATGCCGCATTAGATTTAGCGAATCAAGGTATAAAGGTGTATCTCGTAGAAAAGAATTCGACGATTGGTGGGCGGATGGCTCAATTAGACAGAACCTTTCCTACTGATGATTGTGCGATCTGAATCTGCGGTCCAAAGATGTTGGAAGTCAGCAGAAATGAAAATATTGAGATAATGTCTTATGCAGAAGTTAAAGAAGTTAAGGGCTACGTTGGAAATTACGAGATCTGCATTGAAAAGAAACCGAGATATATAACCGACGATTGTAATGGTTGTGGTGCCTGTACGGAAGTATGTCCCATATATATTCCAAATTATTTTGATGAATATTTGGGTGCAAGAAAAGCTATAGATATAGCGTTTGGTCAAGCTGTTCCTTTTCTTTATGATATTGATCGAAATTCATGCGTTGAGTGCTTTAGTTGTGTGGAAGAATGTGAACTCGATGCCATCGATTTTTCCCAA
This sequence comes from Promethearchaeota archaeon, assembly GCA_008080735.1. Classification (GTDB taxonomy): domain Archaea; phylum Asgardarchaeota; class Lokiarchaeia; order Sigyniarchaeales; family SOKP01; genus TEKIR-8. The sequence continues at coordinate 15,020 of SHMW01000042.1, read as the reverse complement.
ATTCCAGAAGAAAAACAAATCGAGGTAGGATCGATTATCATCGCGACTGGGTGGGATATCTATGAACCATATGATGAATATGGATATGGCAAATTTGAAAATGTAATCAACCAAGCTCAACTGGAACGGATGCTTGCTCCAAATGGCCCATTAGGCGGTCATGTGAGACGTGTGTCAGATGAAAAAGAACCAAAAGAAATTGTATTCATCCAGTGTGTTGGCAGTCGGGATAAAGAGAGAACCTATTGCAGCGGAGTCTGCTGTATGCTTGCGTTAAAAAATGCGAAATTATTAAAAGAAGAGTTCCCTGACGCAGAAATAACAATATGCTACATCGATATGAGAACCAACGAAAAAGGATTTGAAGAATATTATCAACACGCGAAAGAATCAAATATAAGACTTATAAGAGGGAAAGTGGGAGAATTTGAAGAAAACAATGATACAAAGGACATTAAACTACGAGTTTATTCATCTTTGACCGATGAAATCATCAATATTAATGCGGATTTAGTTATCTTATCAACCGCCGCCTTACCTTCAAAAGGTACAGCGCAAATAGCCGATGTGTTGAACTTGGATGTAGATAAAAATGGCTTCTTGACTGAATCTCACTTCGGCTTAATGCCCCAAGAAACCAACACAAAGGGAATCTTTATTGCAGGATTTGCTCAAGGACCAAAAGATATTGCCTACTCAGTTTCTCAGTCTAGAGCGGCAGCAAGTAAGGTAGCTGAAATGACATCTGCCGGGCAAATTGATCTTGAATTAATTGTTGCAGAAGTAGATGAGGACAGATGTATTATCTGTCATAGATGTGTTAAAGAATGTCCTAAGGGTGCAATCAAATTAGAAGAAGGTGTAAAAGCAACCGTAGATGAAATCAACTGTGATGGTTGAGGAATTTGCGCTACTTGCTGTCCAACACAAGCAATTGATATACGATATTTTAGAGATAATCAAATTTATGCAGAAATTGAAGGAATTTTGTCTGGAGGTTAAAAATGACAGAAAATAATTACTATATAATCTGTTTTGCTTGTCTCAAATGAGGATACTCCGCTGCGGATTTAGCGGGAGTGTCTCGCATGAAATATACACCCTCAGTAAAGATTATTAAAGTGAGATGCACGGGAAGAATAGATGTAAAGCATATTCTCTACGCCATTAAAAGCGGTTGTGACGGTGTGATGGTTGTGGGTTGACGCCCACATGAATGTCAGTTCAAAGCGGGAAATTTTAATGCTCAAAAACATGTGGACCTAGCTAATAGGATTTTAAGTCGAAGAGGTCTCGGGGATATGCGAGTAAATATGTATATGTTAAGCTCAGCAGAATCAGAGAAATTTGTTAAAAGTGTTGAAGATGCTTTTGAAAAGGTTCAAATGGAAGGACATAACCCGATCAAACTTAATCTACAAGAAATAGAATCACCGAATCCTCCAAATTGAATGAAGCTTATAAAAAAATAATAGTTATAAGTTGACACCCTCGCAAGGGGAGGAGGAAATTTAAAATTTTTAAAAGAAATTAAATAGGAAAAAAGATGGATCAATTAATACAAAAAACTGAATTTAAAAATTATTCCCCAAAAGATGTTTTGGAGGCAACTTATTTAGCCACCAAGAATTTCCAAATCAGAGCGTTGTTTGAAGCTAAGAAAGAAATCTTAGAGATAGGCAAATATACTGAGCAAGAATTTTATCATATCCTTGATGCGATGATTGATGCTGAAACTGAACGTCAATTATTTTTACAAGATCTAAGAAAAATCAAAGAAGTTCTAAAATTAGACGATCTTGTTAGAAAATTCTCAAATTTAAACCCTATGTATTTACTTAGAGATATTATTTATTTGAAAGAACAAGGGTACATAGAGGAGTCTAATGAAGTTAAAATAAAATTAGTGAAAAAAAAAATTAAGGGGGTAGAAAAAGAAGTCGAGCAAGAGGAACATATTTTTAAATATAAAGCTAACAAATTAGACGCAGATTTTGTAGAGAGAATTTTTGAACCTGTATCCATAATATATAATTCTGGTCTATGCTGTAATTGTGGTTGGTGTTCCGCTATATGCCCTGTAAATGCAATTGTCGTAAATTCAGATGAGTTAAAAGTCGATGAAGAGCTATGTATTAAATGTGGATTGTGTTTCACAGTCTGTCCACGATCCTTTCCTATCGAAAGGGTAAGTGAATTTAAATCACAATTAAATGAATCATTAACATTTTCCGAAAAAATAGGGACATATCTAAATACCTATTCTGGAACAACTAATATAGATCAAATTAAAAAGTCTTGTCAAGATGGTGGTATAGTAACCACACTTTTAGAATATCTATTAAAAAATAAAGTAGTAGATGCAATAATTGCTGTGAAACACTCAGAGGACCTTTGGAATCCGAAAGCGGTTATTGTGAATAATCTTAAGGATTTATACAAGACAGCAGGTACAAAATATGCAAACTGTGCTTCATTATCAATATTAGATCAATCAAAGCAATATGAGGGCATTGCAATAGTTGGTGTTCCTTGTATGATGAAAGCAATAGAGAAAGGATCTTTATTTCCAAGCGGCTATCCATTTTTTACAAACATTAAATATAAGATTGGTTTGTTTTGTATGGAATCCTTTTCTTATGATAATATTATCAAATTAGTTGAGGAAAAATTCGATAAGAATATAGAAGATCTAGTGAAAATGAATATTGATAAAGGTAAATTCATAATTAATCTAAAATCGGGGGAAGAATTGGATGTTCCTTTAAAAGAAATACAAGCCTATGCTCGCGAAACTTGCCATTTTTGTGAAGATCTTACATCAGATTTTGCCGACATTTCAGTAGGATCTATAGGTTCTCAAGCAGGATGGTCTTCTGTAATAACTAGAAACGAAAAAGGAGAAGAACTATATCAAGCCGCTATAAAAGATGGTTTAATTGAATCGAAAGATTTAACAGAGGTAAAACCAGGTAGATTTTTGGTAGAAAAGATAGCTGGAATAAAGAGAAATAAGTGTAAACCTATTAAATTAACCGAAAATAAATGAAATCAAAATTATGGCAACAAAAACTTTTGAAGATTTAATTAAAGATGTACACGAGAGAGGTATATGTCAACAATGTGGAGGCTGTGTTAGTTTTTGTAGTTCCGCAGAGTATGATATTATAAATTTTGTTGACCCATATTCTCCTCCAGTATATATAAATGAAGATGATTGCCTTGAGTGTGGTATTTGTTATTATATTTGCCCTCAAACACGTGTTCTAGACGATGAATTAAATAAAATATATTTATTTGAAGGCTTTTCTTCAATGCCTATAGGAAATTATCTCGAAATTTATTCATGTCAATCCAATGATAAAGACTTTTTAAAAAATGGAACTGATGGAGGAATAGTTAATACGATTATTAATTATCTATTAGAAATCGACGAGATCGATGGTTCTATCGTCTCAAAGACCGAGGCACCATTTTCACGGGAAGCTATTTATGCTAAAAATAAGGAAGAGCTCATAGATTCTTCGGGCACTCAATTAAATATTTCTCCACAGTTGATCGAACTTCAAAAATTTTCGACATACACCCATACAATTCCAGAATTAAAAAATTATAAATTCAATAAATTAGCTCTTGTCGGAACTCCTTGTCAAATATATAGTATTCGCTGTATGCAAAGTTTGGGAGTCACTCCATCAGAAAATGTTAAGATTTGTCTTGGCCTATTTTGTTATGAAAACTTCCTTTTTGATAGATCCCAATTAGACAAATTCGAAAAGGATTTTAATATTGAATTCGAAAAGATAAAGAAAATCAACATGAAAGAGGATTTGATTTTCCAGATGGGTGATAATCAAGAACCACATAAAGAAATGCATATTCCATTTAATTACATGAAAGATTATATGCGTGTTGCATGTAATGCTTGTGATGATTTTACTAATATTTATGCAGATATTTCTTTTGGAGGATTAGGTTCCCCCAAGAAATATACTACTGTTATTATTAGAACGGAGAAAGGAAAACTATTATTCCAAAAAGTAAGAGATGCGGGACTAATTAAACTCAGAGGGATTTCTGATGATGAGATATTCAGAATTCAAAATATCCTCTCTGCATTCTCTAAAAAGAAAATTGAAAGGAAAGAAAAGTTCATGAAGAATTTAAATATTAACCTTAAATTATGACAGAAACAAAAAAAAAAGCACCATACAGAAAAGAAAATTATAATGAAGAAGATCTACGCAGTTTACATCAACAAGATTTAAGAGAATTACTGAAAAGATGTTATCAATGCGCTCGATGTACTGGAGTTTGCCAAATAAGCAAAGTCCAAGATTTTAGGCCAAGTAGAATAATTCAAAAAATTCTCGAAGGTTTTGAGGGTAAAATTTTGGAGAGTGGAGTGCTTTGGGATTGTTTGATGTGTAATAGTTGTATGAAAGATTGTCCCGAAGATATAAATTTTGCCGACCTCGTAAGAGTTGCGAAATATCAAATGATAAATCAGTATCAGAATAACCCAGATCAAAAAATTGCTCATAAAGGCATTTATACTATGATTTCCGAAATTTCTGCAAACTATGAAATTCAACCTAAGAGAGATCTAAGATGGATTCCGAAAGAAATCAAGATTTCTGAATCGGGGGACCTATTATTCCATGTGGGATGTCTTCCGTATTTTAAATTTGAATTCGATGAGATGGATGCTATTCCCATGAATAGTCTAAAAATGATTTCCAAGATAGAAAAAGATCCTATTGTTGTACTTGAGGATGAATTTTGTTGTGGTCATGATTTATATTGGGGTCAAGGGAAAGTGGAGGAATTCATAGAATTAGCTAAAAAAAATGTCGATAATTTTGAGAGAGCAGGCGTCTCAACAATCATCACATCGTGCGCAGAGGGATATAGAACTTTTAAAATTGATTATCCTAAATTATTTAAAGATTTTAATGAAAGGTTCGAAATAAAACACATAATAGAGTATCTTTATGAAAAGTGGGAAGAGGGAATTATTTCTTTTAAACTAAAAAAAGGATTAGATAAGAAATTAATATTTACATTTCATGATCCTTGTAGATTTAGTAGATTTCTTCCAAAACAAAATAATATTATGGAAAAAATTAGAGAAATATTCTATCAATTAGAAAAGGTAGGACATAAGTTTAATGAGATGAAACATAACAAAGCGAATTCCTTATGTTGTGGTGTAAGTAGCTGGATGAATTGTAATGAAAGGTCAAAAGCTCTAAGATATAAACGGCTTTTAGAGGCAAAAGAGGTGAGTAATATTATGGTGTCGACATGCCCAAAATGCGAATTACATTTCAAATGCTTACAAAATGATTTTGAAGATATTTCATCGATAAAAATTCTGGATTTTACTGAATTTATCATAAATTTTATACAAATCAATCAAGAAAAAATAAAAGATAGGAAGTGAAAAAAATAGAAGGATCAGTTTTGGTAATTGGGGGGGGAATAGCAGGGATTCAAACTTCACTTGATTTAACAGAATTAGGATTTAAGGTCTATTTAGTGGAAAAATCACCTTCAATTGGGGGGCGCATGGCTCAATTGGATAAAACTTTCCCAACAAATGATTGTTCGTTGTGTATATTAGCACCAAAAATGGTAGAAGTTTATAGAAATCCTAATATAGAATTATTAACTTATCATGAGATTGAAAAGGTTTCTGGTAAAGTAGGTAATTTTACAGTTACGGTTTTAAAAAAGCCTCGCTATATAAATGAATCGAAATGTAAGGGGTGCGGAGATTGTGCTGCTAAATGTCCCAAAATTGAAGTACCAAATGAATTTGATATGAATCTTGGAAAACGTAAATCAATATACATTCCGTTTCCACAAGCAGTACCTCCTGTATATCTTATAGATCCTAGTTTATGTTTAAAATTAACCAAAGATGTCTGTGGAGTATGCAGTAAAGTTTGTAAAGTTGAAGCTATCGATTATGATCAAAAATCTTTAGAATTTGATATAAATGTTGGTGCCATTGTCGTTGCTACTGGATTTGATATGTACGGAAAGGAACTTTCATCAAGATGGGGATATAGATTTGATAATGTTATAAACGCATTAGAATATGAGAGGATCTTGTGCGCATCGGGACCATTCGGAGGTCATGTTTTAAGACCTAGTGATGAGGAAGAACCACATAAAATTGCTTTTATCCAATGTGCTGGCTCTAGAGATCTACATGAGGGAGTTCCTTATTGCTCAAGTGTATGTTGTATGTATACTGCTAAAGAAGCAATTATAACGAAAGAACATGCTGATAATTCTCAATGTTTTGTTTTTCGACATGATCTAAGAGCTTATGGCAAAGATTTTTATGAATTCACCCAAAGAGCTCAAGATGAATATGGAGTAACTTATATACAGACAAAGATCAGCAAAATCAGTGAAGATCTCAAAACTAAAAATCTATTAATCCGTTATGAAAACCTCTCTTCAGGAAAATTAGAGACATTCGAAGCTGACTTAGTGGTTTTAGCAACTCCATTAGTTCCTTCTAAGGGAACGAAAGAATTAGCTGAGATTTTAGGGATTGAATTAGACACTTACAATTTTTTTAAGGAGGATTCTTATTTTAATAAATCACTTTCCACTCGGAATGGGATATTTCTCTCAGGATTTTGTCAAGGTCCAATGGATATTCCTGAAACAGTAGCGAATGCTAGTGGTGTGGCATCTCAGGTAGCCTCCCTTCTTAATTCAGAGAAATTTTCCCAAATACTAGAAAAAATATTTGAAAATCCTGAAAAAGAGGTTAAAAGCGCAGATTCTCCCAGAATTGGAGTTTTAATTTGCCATTGTGGTATAAATATTGGAAAATATGTTGATGTTCCTAAGGTGGTTGATTATATAAAAAAATTACCTAATGTAATTCATTGCGAAGACAATCTTTATTCATGTTCAAGTGATTCTCAAGAGAGGATAAAAGAATTAATTGACGAGGAAAATTTAAATAGATTTATTGTTGCTTCTTGCACACCGAGAACTCATGAACCTTTATTTCAAGAAACATGTCAAGAAGCTGGCTTAAACAAATATCTTTTTGAAATGGTAAATATTCGAGACCAATGTTCATGGGTGCATATGAAGGAAAAAGAATCTGCTACTCAAAAAGCGAAGGATCTAATTAGAATGGCTGTTTCTAAAGCGAGACTTTTACAACCGCAGAAGGAAGAAGCTTTAAATATTAAACCAGCTGGATTGGTGATTGGGGGTGGAATATCTGGAATTACTGCCGCATTAGATATAGCAAATAAAGGATTTAAAGTTCATCTTGTTGAGAAAGATAATGAATTAGGGGGTTTACTTAACGATATTCATATTCTTTATCCAAATCAAAAAAATGCTGCGGAATTTTTAGAAGACCATATTGAAAGATTAAGAAAGCAAAAAAATATCAAAATCTATTTAAATTCAAAAATAAAGGAAATAAAAGGATATATAGGTAATTATGAGATTTCCATTTCCAATTCCCTAAATAAGACCGAAGAGCTCTTTGTAGGAACAATCATCGTAGCAACTGGAGCCAAAGAATTTATCCCAGAAGGTATTTTTCTATATTCAGAGAAGAATAGTAATATTCTCACTCAAAAAGACTTAGAAAAGAAGCTTAAGGAAGAAGGAACTGATTGGTTGAGAAAAATAAACCACGTAACATTTATATTATGTGTAAATTCGAGACAAAAAAAAGGATTTACCTATTGTTCAAATATCTGTTGTGGGATTTCTATAAAGAATATTGCTGTATTAAAAGAGCTCAAGCCAGAATTGGAAATAATTGTGTTATATAGAGATATACAAATGGCTAAGAAGAAATTTGAGAATTATTATCGAGTACATAGAAAGGATGCTATCTTTTTAAGATACGATTTAGACAAAATTCCTAAAATATCAAAATTAAAAGAAGCTAAAGAGAATTATGAAGTAAAAATATTTGATAAAAACTTACAAGATACCTTAAAATTTAAATCAGATTTAATAATCCTTTCTACTCCCTTAATACCCGCTGATAATGTAAGAGAATTAGCAAAAATGTTAAAAGTGCCATTAGATAGAAACGGTTTTTTCTTAGAGGCACATGTAAAATTACGACCATTAGATTTTGCTACAGATGGTATTTTTCTATGTGGTTGTGCACAGTGGCCTAAAAACGTTCAAGATTCAATTTCACAAGCTCATGGAGCAGCTGGTAGAGCATGTAGATTCTTAAGTGCTGGAGAAATAACGACATCTGGATTAATTGCTGAAGTAATCACAGAAAAATGTATTGGATGCGGTAAATGTGAAGAAGTATGTCCTTATAATGCCATAGATTTACAAAATAAAACCCTTGTTTTTGAAGATATTACTATAGATATAATAAAATCGAAAATTAATTCAGCTCTATGTAAGGGATGTGGAACTTGTGCCGCAACCTGTCCAGTTGGTGCAATTTCTGTGAAGCATTATGATTTTAATCAAATTAATGAAATGATTGATTCATATTTAATTGATGAAGAACCCTATTTGGAGTAATGATGTTTATGTCAAAATCTCGTATAAAATCTAGCAAGAAAAATTTTAATCCTCAGATATTAGCTTTTTGCTGCAATTGGTGCTCCTATGCGGGAGCAGACTTAGCAGGTGTCTCAAGGTTTCAATATCCTCCTAATATTAGAATTATTAGAGTTATGTGTTCTGGTAGAGTTGATCCATCATTTATTCTTAAAGCTATAAATGACGGCGTGGATGGTGTACTGATAACGGGATGTCATATTGGGGATTGTCATTATATTTCGGGAAATGAGCATACTAAAGAAAGATTTGAAAATCTTTTTGAAATAATTATTAAACAAATCGGTTTAAATTCTGATCGCATTAGACTTGAATGGGTTAGCGCTTCTGAGGGGAGAAGATTCGCTGATTTAATTACCGAATTTACCAAAAGAATTAAAAAATTAGGCCCTCTTAAAAAACAGAACAATTCCAATATTGAATAAGACTACCCCCTTAATATTGACTTTGATTTTGGATAAATTAAAATATGAGAATTTTTTTTTCATAATAACCAAAAATACAATGTTAAATAGAGCATTTTAAAATGTCGATTCTTTCCACATTAAAGAGCCTTCCAGGCAATATGTATCAACAATTATTACAGAAAAAGGTTGCAAAAATTTTTACTATTTCAGCAATCATAATTTATTGGACTGCCTTCTTTTCAAGTATTTTATTGGTCATTCTTATCGGGGAAAACTACTATTCTCCCGTTTTTCATTATATTAGTGATCTTGGAAGTTTAAAATTCTCACCTTTTCCCATTATTTTTGATATTGGGTGTATTTTTGCAGGTTTATTCTCTTTTCCAATATCTATCTATGTATATCACTCTCTGAGAATAAAAACTAAACCGTATGTTGAAAATAATCACTTGCTTCAAACCAATCTGAATCTTATCCTTATTTCTGGTTTTTTGGGCAATATTGGATTTATGGGGGTTGGACTATTTTCAGTAGATCGGAATTTTTTTAATGTTCATTTTATTTTTTTCATTACTTTATTCGCAGGATATTACTTTTTGGCTTTTCTTGTGGGAACTTTATATATATTTTTTAAAATAAAAATCAATAAATTTGTTGCTTTATATGGGTTTTTCAGTTCAATCTTTGTATTTATTATTTCCGTTGTTTTGCTTTTGTTTTCAATTGAATGGATCCTTTTTGAATGGATCGCCAATTTTATAATGGTCTCATGGCTTTATCCCTTCTTATATAATGTATTGAGTAAGAGTCCAAGATACCTAAAAACTATGAAAAATTGAAATATAGAAATCAATTATAGAAAGCTTTATTTAGCTTACATAAATATTCGAAGAAAAAAAGGATTTTAGTTAAAATCAAATAAGAAACATCATTTTAAAATCAAAATTGGATTATCTAAAAAGCAAAAAAATACCATTTCTGAAAACCAGACTTCAAAAATGACTTTTTTATCCACTTTATATCAAAAATTAATGAAAAGAAAGATAATTAAATATATTACTTTGACCACAATAGCAGTTAACTGGTTTACATTTTTTTTGAGTTATATAATCGTCCGATTTTTTGGTAATCCAATGTATTCTCCTTTATATCATTTAATTAGCCATATGGCCAGCGCTGAATTTACACCAGCTCCTTTTTTATTTGATATTGGCTGTATTTTAACTGGAATACTATCCTTTCCAATTTCTTTATATATTTTCAATAACCTAAAAGAAAAAACTAATGAAGAATTTAAAGAAGAGTCGCCTAAATCCTTCAAGTTTGTAATGTATCTTATTTTAATTTCTGGAATTTTGGGAGACATTGGATTTATAGGTATTGGATTATATTCTATTGATCGTAATTATTGGAATATTCATTTTATATTTGCTGGATTTCTATTTGTGGGGTATTATCTTTCCGCTTTCTTGGTTGGAATTCTTGTATTGTTCTCTAAGATAAAAATCAATAAGCATATTGGTTTCTACGGATTAATTTCTTCGACGGTTCTATTCCTAATTTTAGCTATTTTTTCTTTTTTCAACATGGAAATTGTAATATTTGAGTGGATCTCAGCACTTATGTTATATGTGTGGCTCTATTTGTTTCTCTTTGCTATACTAAAGAAAGAAAACTATTAAATCGCAATCATTTTAATTATATCCCTGAATGGTTTAGGTAAAATGAAAAAAAGAAAAATAAAAAAAAAATTAAAGAGGCTTGACATATCCAAATTGTCTCAGATCATAAAAGTTTGCGATAAAACGTTCTTTAGGCTCGTCTGGTTGAGCAGATAGTAGATAATTCAATAATTGACTTATATAAAACTGACCCGCATCTTGTTGTAAAGTTTTGGCAACGTTTAATACTCTTTCTTGAAAATTGCTTAAGTTTATGGTTGGCGGATTCTCATTAATCACATGAGGACGTATAAACGACATCTCAAAATGTTTATCAACTAACTCACCAAAATATTCTTTGAAGGGCGCAATGTTTCCTTTAAATTGTTTCAAATCTGAATATGCTTGTTTCTCGAAATCAATAATAAAATCATTGAGTGATGTTTCTAAATTTTTCGAAGGTTCTGAATTTAGGACTAATGCTACCCGTGTAAATTCTCCGTCTTTTAATAGAATATTGTAGTCTTGGTAATCTAAGAGAATGGATTCTTTTTTGGCTTTTTCAGATTCTTGTCTGATTTCATACTTAAACGAGCTAACCGCTTGTAAAAATCCACTAATAAGATTTCCATCTATTGGAATATCACTAAAACTTCTCTGTATTAATGCTGAGCCACTATTTTTATGAATCACTAAAATAAGGTCAATTTTTAATACATTCGCGAATAATTGTGTTTTCTTTCTCCATATCTCCATATTCTTCTTATATTTATATTTCCTAATAGTGTAATAAGTAGCACCGCTAACTACTATAGCGATGAGGATAAAAATATAAGGCATAAAATCGATAAAAAATTGTTCTAATGCTGAACGGACAAGTATTATACCGCTCGAAAATTCAGTTTCTTCATAGTCTAAGGTTCCATTATAAGAAGCACTTATTTGAATTGATTGAATATTATCCTTGACTGAATAGCTAATTCGCGCAACACCCTCGTCATCAGTTATATCATCTAAAATAACTTGATTGGTAATTCCTCCGGAATATGTCTCGATAATTTTAAAACTAATTTTATCACCCACAATAGGAGACTGCTCAGTTGTTAGAAGCGCTTCGATGATCAGCTCATCTCCATAAATATAAGATTGTCTTAGATTCGAAATTAATCTCAAATCCGTCTGACTCTTGTCTAATATGATTCTTATTGATTTTGAAACAATTCCTGCCACAGTTCCGTTATTTGTCATTAGTCTAATTTCTGCGAGGGTATCATTCTCGAAATTACTGGACATATTAAATTTAAAACGCCATAAAGGGAAGTAATGATTCTGAATTGTGATCTCTTCTTGTATTGCCAAATCTGCTTCGGTTGAAGAACCTAAATAGACATGTAATAGCGCATCCCCGTTAGAGTTATTGAAAGTAGAACTTATATTAATATAATGTGTTGCATTGATGAATTCTTTATCTGAAAAATCGTCCCAGTCAATTTGGTTTGTAGAATAAGTAAAATTAGGAGAAATAATATTATTCTTTTGACTATATGTGATTATCCATGTGTCGTTAGATATGTTATTCAATTTAACAAATTCCGAGTTATTCTTTACATCCTCATAGATTTCGCCATCCTTGTATACCGAAGAAAAATTCCAGAAGTAGGGTTTAGAAAAATTTGCTGAATTGTTATAGAACTTATCATTGTATTCTCTGATTTCTAAAGTAGAATTCCATAATACATCGGAACCATCAATGGCTCTGAATACATTAACTGATTTTGTGTCATAGCGAAATTCGCCTTCAAAACTTACATTAAGTTCTACATTGCCGAACCATGGGGAATTTATCGAAATAATGAATTCATCGTTTTCATTTTCTAAGAAACTATTATGATAATATAATCCATTGGCATCTACAGGTTTATCGAAAACTGAAATATTTATTTCTTCTGGATTTGGATTTATGTCAATTGGAGAGTAATTGATTTTAAACATTCCATTTTTTCCGGCTATTTCCCCCCATGATGTTTCATTTTTCAAGAGATTAATTCTATAATTATCTCCTAATTCCTCTTCAGCGTAATAGTAATAAGGATTCATAATTGGAAATAAACCACCACTAGGGAAAATAATCGGTTCGAAGACGGCAAACCAAGTATTATTAAAAGTTTTTGAAATGTTTAGAATGTTATTTGTAGTAAAATTGGATTGATACCACCTTGCGGGTTGCGCATGTGGATACTCAGTGAGATTGAAAAATATTTCATCTTCTTCAAAATTATCCATTGGTTTATCTGGAATTATTCGAGAATTATCCAATGTAGCATTATATATTCTTATTGAGAATTCAGAAGGTTTAGTTGTATTGTATCTATTAGCTGTTCCTTGGAATTCGAAGTATCCTCCAGGATATTGAATAAACATGGAGAGATTCCGAATATAGCAAGAATTTGGTATTTGAAACGAATTTGCATAAGCGGTATTCGAATTGAAAATCTCCTCTGATCCATCATTTCGAATTTCATAAGGTATATTCGCATCTGAAGCATATATTTCTGTAAAATTTAGTCTAAATTTTGATAGATTCCAACCATTTTTCTCATTAGAAATAATTAGATCCTCTTCTTTTATACTCAATGCTTTGGATTCGTTTCTATTGCCATAAAGCGAAACATTTAAGCTATCACCGTTCCCATTAAAAAAATCATCCCCAAAATCATAGGACGCGCTTAATCTCTCTAAATTCTCTTCATTTTTAATACTCTTTAGGTTATCAAATGCCGAAAAGCGAAGAATACTAATACTAAGCAGAAAAACCCCTACTATAATTATCGAAATTGATTTTTTTTTAGATATACTCATAATTTTTCTTAAAATCTATTTAGCAAACTAAATTTGAATATCCTTAAAAACAATTTGGTACAAATTTTTCCATATTCAATTTGATTAGATTTCACTTGTTAAAAAGAAACCATATCCTTTCTATTATAAACACTCCTCAATAGTGAAGCTTTCTAAAATAGCTAAACGTCTAACTTAAGAAAAACCTTTTTAAATAAAAGATGATAAGTCCTATCACAAATATATATAAATATATTGAAGATGAGATAATATTATGAATAAATCTACTAAAAATACTGAAAAAAAAGATGTTAAAAAAAGTTCAATAAAGATTATCGCGTCATTTCAGCTGGGAAATTTAATATGGTTTATGATAAACCAAGGCTTTCGGATGCGTATTTTAGGATTCAACGATAATGTGATGAATCTAAACCCCGTTCTATTTTTGACTGCCTTTGCAATTTTTACTGTCTATAATATGTTCAATGATCCAATTATAGGACATTTTTGCGATAGGTCTACAAGGTTTGTTGAGCGATGGGGGAAAAGATTCCCCTTTATTATGATGGGGGCATTTCCTTTCAGTCTAATACTCATATTTATCTTTTGGAATCCTTTTACTGCTAGTGAATTGGCAAGTTTTATATGGTTTGTTAGTTTTATGTTGCTATTTGATACCTTTTTTTCGCTAATGGATGTGAATAGATGGGGTTTATTACCAAAAAAATTTGTAACTGATCAAGAGAGAAAACTTGCTGGATTTATAGAAGCCATATTAGATACAATTGGTATTGCGCTCGGATTTTTAATCCCGATGATAATACTTGATCCCGATATTGGATTTGGAAAGACTGAGATGGGATATTTAATACAAGCTGTAGTGCTTTCAGGTCTCTCCTTCTTTTTGGTTATCCTAATGATTCCAGGAGTTAGAGAACCAAAAGAAGTAAGAGAACGACAAATGAAGCTTGATCGATTTGAATATACTAATATTATAGAAGATTTAAAGTTAGCGTCGAAAAACAAAAATTTCTTAGGCTATCTTGCGCTATTTGTATGTTATTCTATAACAATGGGTGGTATTATGGGTGTAATGGCGACATTTGCAGAAGTTGTTATTGGTTGGACTGGAATTATGGGAGAAGCTGCATTTCTCGGTTATCTTATCTTTGTACCAATAACTGCTCCAATATGGTATAAAGCCTCAAATAAAATAGGTGTTAGAAAAGTTATGTTAATCGGAGCCTTTTTCCTTGCTGTCTCAGGGATACCTTTGATATTCGCGCCTTCAGGAATGAGTGGATTTATGATAACTTTCATTGTAGCCAGTTTAGCGGGAATTGTTGATGGTGCGATTGAAAGTATGAATTCTCCAGTTTTTTCTTCTATCGTCGATAAGACAGCAGTGGAAAGCAAAAAACGCGAAGAAGGTTTATATAGGGGAGTAGTGGTGTTTTTTCAGAGAACGTCCTATTTTATATGGTTATTCTTTTACGAAACAGCAAAATTATTTGTTGGAGAA
>SHMW01000041.1 GCA_008080735.1 Promethearchaeota archaeon | reverse complement strand
CAAGGCAAAAGGTTACCAAATTTCTCACCGCCCCCCCGATCAAATTCTGCCCTTCAAACGGGCACCCCACAAAAGAGTTAAAAAGGAAAGACAGATTAAATAAAAGTAATATCAAGCCACAAAGGTATCAAATGAGTCCCAAAAGTTTTTTAGCAATGACTCAAACTGCCTATGTGTAGTAGTAGTAAATAATACCGATTCACGCAAGTGTTGAGGTCAAAAGAGATGTGCACTCCAAATGCATAGTTCCTTCAATACATTACAAAAGCGTATAATTGGTAATATATTACCAAGAAAGAAATGAAACTGAACCATTTTCCGCTCTATCGTTTAGGTTTAACCTATTTTTTGATACAGCTTCAATTTTGGTTTCCCATTTGGGTCATATTTTTGCTTGACAAGGGACTTACTTTCACGGATATTATAATTGCAGATATGCTCTACTGGGGGATGATTGTTCTTTTAGAAGTTCCGATGGGGTATATTGGAGATAGGCTTGGGAGAAAAAAAACTTATTTTTTTGGGGCAATGTTGGGTGCATTTACTTTTCTGATGATGGTATTAATCACTGAGTTCTATTTACTGTTAATTTGTTGGGTATGCTGGAGTTTTTTCCTAACAATAATATCTGGTACTGATACAGCATATATCTACGAGTTGATAAAAGATGAGAACCTATTAGAGAGATCAAATACGATTTTCGGATATTTTGCTTCAATAACAAGTCTGTCATTCATAACATCTCATTTTTTCGCTAGTTTGCTTTATTCTGTAAATATGAATTTACCTATTCTGGTGAATGCTTTTTGTGCGCTTGCGGCAGGAATTCTGGTTACTACTTTGCCTAGTCCAAAAAAAAAGCCAGAAGATTTGTTAATTCCCAAAATGAAAGAACTTATTGTTGATATTGCGTGGAAAAATAAACCTATACGTATCTTGATATTCATATTAGCTCTATTATATGCTTACAGTTGGAGTACTACGTTAATTTTTCAACCTTTTTTATTAGATTTAGGTGTGAATATTGAATTTTTCGGAGTAGTCTATCTCTCATTTACCAGTTTGGGGGTGATAGGTGGATTGATCACGGGGAAATTAGTTCAATGGATAGGAAGCTATTATCTCATCATTTTTGGTACATTAGGGATGTGGATTGCTATTGGTCTGAGTGGGTTTTCCCCGAGTCTTTATGCTTTGATTGGGATTGTTTTTATTCGTTTTTTCTATTTTTTAAGCGAAAGCCCACTTAAAGTGCTCATAAATAATGATATTGAGAATAAATATAGAGCCTCAATATTTTCTCTGTCTAACTTAATATCCAGTCTAATGCTTTTATTATTAAGGCCATTGATAGGATTCTTTTCTGATATTATTGGAACCAGATCAACTTTTCAGATTTGGTTCTTCTTGGGTATAATGGTATTCATTATAAGTGCATATTTAATTTGTAATATCATCAAAGAACTTAAAATAAAATTGGAAAGTTAGTCTTAAAATTTAGAAATTAAAAGAATTGATTGATGAATTCAGGTTTCTCACCAAAAATTTCTTCATAACATTTGCAACAAGGAATCCCCAATTGTATTTTAAACAATAAATCTTCCTTCTCTGATTGTTTCATCCGTTTAATCAAACTCTCGCGTAAAACCTTTTTAGATTCATCATAATAGAAGGAAATAAGATAATCGGAATGATTTTTATTAGAGCAGACAGGACATATTCGATATTTCTGTAAGAAAATCTCCAAATTTTCAAGATCAGATTTATCTCCTTGTATATTTCGGGCGAGATAGAAGCACTCCTCGCAAGGAATACCAAAATAATGTTCTTTATTGTTCAATTCTGCTAAAGCCTCTGCTTGATGCATTCCTTCTATTAACGTCTCTTTAAAGTAATTGAATTTATTGGAAAAATAGATTTTTTCGCAATTTACTTGATTGATATTTTCTTTCCCGCAAATAGGACATTTTGAATAAAACTGTTTAAATTCTTTATAATGTTCAAGCGATTTAATCTGAATCTCAGATACGCATATTTGTAAGCATACGCTTTTAATGCGTTCAAAAAGGGGATGGGTTAAAAAATAATGTGTACAATTTAAGGAATCTTGATATTTCTTTAGCTTAATATTATATTTTTCTAAAAATTCTAAAATTAATTCTTTGGCCATTTTATAATATTCTTGCTTGAGTTCTCGGGATGAGTTGTACTTAAAAAATGATTCAAAATGCGTACTATGGATACAATAATTGACTAACTCCGAGAGTGTGTATTCATATTTATAATGGTGTTTGAGTTTTCTAAGCTCATTGTAATATTTGCTCTTAAGATTATGCGTGATCAATCTGCGCGTTAATTTTACCTTTAATTCATCTAATTTTTCATTATACAGCTTATCTAAATATCCTAAGCTTTTTGGTAGATTTTCTTTGCTAAGCTCTGTTCTGAGTGAGATTGAGGCACACATAGAGTTTCCTACATTTCCGAATAATTTTTCCAAAAAATCCTGAGTCTTTATATCTGCTTTATTTAAATCTACTACTTGTGCTTCTCTAATAAGTCTCGTATCAATTCTGGAAACCTTAATTAACGCATATATAAATTCCCGAAAGAATGATTCCCACACATAGCGTCTTAAGGCCCCCGAATGGGATTGAAACCACCAATAATAGCCTTTTTCAAAAATAATATCCAAGTATAGGCAGAGGTTTTGCTTGTGAAAATCAAATTCATAGCATTCTTCTATGAAACATCCCGTTTGTTTTAAAGACGACGACTCTTCTTTTTTTAAAAATTGAATTTCGTTTACTTTCTCATTTAAGATCTTTATGAAATTCGTGTCAAATTTCTCTAGGATCACTCCGATCATCGAAATGTTTACCATGTTATTAGTTTGAATGCCAAATTCGTATTCATTCGGTGATTTAATTTTTATTACCTTTATTCAAATGATTCACAATAATATTACTTAATAACACAATTACGTCTCATCTTATATTATTAACCATTATACACTTAAAGAGGTTGAGCAACTAATCTTGAAATTATAATCCGATTTAATAAATTATTAGACCAATTTCTTTTAATCCAATTATATTAGATCAGTGTGTGACTTAGGATGAATGAGAATAAAATTAATATTACCGATTTTACTGAAGACCTGGAATATCAGAGCGGAGCAGTAGTCAGTAAGACCATCATTGATAAGGAGGCTGGCACGGTCACCCTTTTTGCTTTTGATAAAGGACAAGGTCTTAGCGAGCATACAGCCCCCTATGATGCGCTCGTTTATGCGGTCGAAGGGAGTGTTGAGATTACAATTTCGGGAGATCAATATGAACTCAAAACCGGTCAGACATTGATTATGCCCGCAAATGATCCTCATGCGTTAAAAGCATTGACCCAATTCAAAATGTTGCTTATTATGATTAAGTCTAAATAGGGAAACAGTAAATCTGAAAAATTTCTAATTATTTTTATTCCTAAATTTTGGTATAATTTATATTCAAAAATACCGATACTATATTGTCTCCATAATATACTGATATATACGAAACCGACTGAAATCGGTATTTCACGAAGAGACAGAATAATTATTGAGTTCTCTGTAGAATCTCAGCTTTTTTTTGATATTCCGGACATACTTTACATTTTGGAAAAGTGCAGAGCATCTCCATCTGTGGCAGACCACAGCTATCGGAAAACGGACATATAGGGGGGCTTCCTGCTTTTATGTTGATAGTCAATTACATCACCAAATATTTTCTAAATTGATTTAAAATAATAAATATCTATGTTTAAAAAGAGTTTTATTAGGTTAAACCTGTTATTTTTTATTTCGTTCTTAAATTTCTAAAATCTTGAAAAGAAAAACATTTCTTCCCATTAAAATCTTCGCGTTATGCTATAAAAGCGTTCTTTCGTAAAGTTTATATAGGAAAAAAGAAGCTCCTCTTTTTTTTATTAGGTATATGAATGGATTTAAATATTATTTTTTTTTGCGTTGGAAGTTCTTCAATAATGGAATCAATAAGTTTTTTCTGTTATAAAACTATATTTTTATTCCAACTATTGAATTAGTGGGTCTTAAATTACTGCCCAAAAAAAGTTCCTCTATGCGTTTTTCCTTATTGGAAATTTAATGAATGTTATGGGGTTTGATTTTTTTGACCTTCATCCCATATTCAGGACATTGTTTATATGCTGGAAACTGGCATATCTCTGGCTTCTTTGGTAATATGCAACTATTGGAAAAAGGACACGCTAATAAGTGGAGATCGGGGTCAAAATCAGTTTTAGACGTCATTACCTCAACCTTGTATGATTTTTTTAATTATATAAAATGAGCATCGATGGTTTTTAATAATGCTGACGGATTCGATTTTATGATTTTTTGTGTGATCGATTCAAATTCAATCTGTTATAGTTGAATAAAGTATTTTATCGTCTTATTTAAACTTGCGTGTTTTGCGGTAAATATGTTGCCATATCACGGGTGAATAAGTTTGAAGATCGTTTATTTATCTAGATATCTATTTATAGATTCACTAACGCGAAATAAATTTCTATAAAAATGGAAATTCGGCAATATAACTATTTGAATAGAAAAAGAAATAGGTGGCGAGGATGGGGGTTTCCAAACCTAAGAAAAACCAGATGTTTGATCTGGATATTTTTTTAAATAATAAAATAAATAAGAATGATTTTTATCTACTATCATAACATATAGATAACTAATTAAAAGGGCCTTGATTGGTAAAAATGACAAAATCTGTCAAAATTGAGATACCTGAAAAATTATTGGAATTTTTAGAGGATGATCCCGAGAAAAGAGTGAAATTTTTGCTTATATTTGAGCTTTACAGAGAAAAAAAAATCACTATTCGTCAAGCTGCTGATATCCTTAATAAAACATACAGAGAGATGGAAGAATTATTACGAAAGAACCAAATCTTCATTGATTTTGGACAATCTGATTTAGATGAGGAAATTAATTATGGTTTTAGCGGTAATTGATTCTGATGTTCTTATACATTTAGCTAAATTGAATAAACTAGAATTTCTAAGGCAGCAATATTCTAACATTTTTATCACCAAAACAATTTATAACGAGACTGTAATTCAAGGTATTAAAACCCAAAAAGATGACGCTCTTATCTAAAAAAAATTTATACAATCTTCTCTCATTCAAGTAGAAGAAACTTCTAATGAAAGAACTCTTGAAATTATGAATAAATATAATATTCACCTAGGTGAAAGTTCAATTATAGCCTTAGCGGAAAAGAAGAGAGTTGATTATTGCATAACAAACGAAATTAAAGTAAGGAATGCGATGAAATCAGAAGGTTATGATGTAGTGGGTACTTTAGGAATAATTTTAAAAGCTTGTAGGCAAAATATGATAAAGAGAGATGAATGCTTTAAGTTATTGAACTTTATTAAGGTTAATTACAAGGATTTTAGATTTAATCCAAAATTAATTGAAAAAATGTTATCCAAAATATAGGAAACAATCATCTCCTTTGATAAAGAACTTCTCTCTCGAATTATTAATTAAAATAGCATCATGATAAATAAATAAATCTGAATAGCCATAAATTTATTAACTATTCCTTAATATTTATTTAAGAAATAAATCCGATAATCTCATGAGTAAAATAACTCCATTCATAAAACCAACCGTAATTTGAAGCTTCTGTGCCTTTGAAAAAGGAATTTTTATGATGAGCTAAATATCTATAATAATAGTAATAATGAAAATTCGCTAAGGCAACTCTTTGGATGGAAAAAGAAATAGGTGGCGGGGATGGGAGTTTCGAAATCCAAGCAGTTTGAATTTTTTCGAACCCACGAAGGCCTTTGCCACTGGATCTTAAGTCCAGCACCTATAATCGGTCTTGACCCATTTATCAAGCGACCATTAGCCTGTTGACCATCGCTAGTCAAACCATTTGACCAGACTCGGTAACCCCGCCGCGATTAAAAGCTTAATTAACTTTTCTTTAACTAGTAAGAATTTATGTTATTTTTGTAGAATCTATTCGTAGAAAGTATATTAAACAAAAATAATAATTTTAATTTAAATTTTATCGTAGTGCGCATTTAATAATTAGCCGACTTTATATATAAAGTTTAACAGAAATTTCCTTAGCTCAGAGACACACACATAGATGCATTCTTTTACATGTTTGGAAAAGCCACACAAAAAGAGAAGAAAAGATTTCAAGTTAATCGTAAAGTAAATAATTTTGATGGTCTTATCTAGGCAATTAGAATTATAAGGGAAAAGTGAGAAGGGAAATAAATGGAATCAATAGAGTTATGTTCTTATAGTACGGACAATGATTTTTTGCCTTCAATTTTAAAGGATCACGTTTCACTATTTGTGTGTAAAAACAGACTTACAAAAGTGTGAAAAGTGAAAAAACATGGAATTTCGAGAAGCAGCAGTCCAAGATGCGATTAATCTCTATAAATCGTTAGAGATCACAACCGAGCAGCATAATATTTTGAAGGCTCTCTCTGAGCAATTAGCAAAGTTTATCCCGATGTCAGAATTAGCAATTAGAGGATATGGTTTACAAGCGATGAGAGACTGGCAAGTCGCGAATAACAGACCTGGAGCAGACATTAGTAGTATGACCCCAGCTCAAAGACTTGAAGCGATGGCAGAGATCTTAGGGTATTTAGCAAAAAGATTCAAGAGAACTTTACGCACTGCGGAATATGAAGACAAGATCGATACGGGTATGCAGAAATTGATAGATTATTATCAAAAAACACATGCTCAGCGTTAAATAACCATTATTTTTTTTATCTACATTTTTTTTGGTCAAATGGTCCAATTAAGTCCATGTAATAATGTCAATTTAAATAAACCAATTAATAAACATGTGAAAAAAAAATTTGTTTGTTCTCTCCATACGGAATATTACATGAAAAAATGTCCTTATGAATTCTCCTTCGTTTTACATTAATGTATACCCTACTTTTGGGATCAAAAAAAAACGGTTGAGATGATATGGAATTACGAGAATCGAGTGTTTCGAGCATCCTCCACTACTATAAATCCCTTAACATTGATAGGAGACAAAATGAAATTCTAATGGATTTATCCCGAGAACTAGCAAAATATATTCCGCTCTCTGAGCTAATTTTACAAGGTTATGGACTGCTTGCGATGAAAGATTGGCAGTATGCTCATAAACAACCTGGATATGAAATAAGCTCAATGAGTCCAGAGGATCGAATTCGAGCAATGAAGGAGCTTCTGCAATTTTTATTACATCGCTTAAAGAGTACCTTGAAATCTAAGAAATATGAGCATCAAATAGATGCTGGTATAGAAAAACTTTTAGTTTATTATAAGAAGACCCACGCACGACGTTAAGTGCGGACTCTTTCTTTTTTCTTTTCGTGTTTAGCTTTATTCAGATTCTAAGTATTTTTAAGAGCTATTTTTCATATAAAATCTGGAAAGGAAGAACTGTATTTTCAAAAATCTAAAATGGATTTTAAATAGAACTAAGTGGGTATATTTAATAAATTTCACAATTAAATAATTATATAAATCAGAAAATTATTATAATGATAAGTTATGCTCTATATTACAGATTACAAATATAAAATAATTGAACATATACAGAGGTGCTTTTAATTGTCTTTTGGAATAAATATTAGATACAACATAGTGGAGGGGATTTAAACGTGCCTGTGGGGATATTAGTTATTAAATGGGATAATGAAGTTGGACCAATAAACGAGGGGTTCTATCCCGACAACTTGAAGATAACAAATAATCTTTTAACGCAAGTATATAGCTCACACCGATATCAATCCTTAAAGCCGGGATTCGCATCTATTTCACTGAAAAACAATAAGGTGGTATCCTTTTTCTCAGGAGTCGGTGATGATGCTATTTCTGTAGAGAATTACGTTGTAGCGTTATTACTTAGGAGGGATGAAAAACCTCAAAAATATCGTGAAATCTTGAAAAAAATTGCTGCGTCGATTCTTGATAAAATCGAGGACGGAGAGTTTCGAGATGTTCTTCCCGACTTATATGAAGATTTAGCGAAAGTTTAATTAATTCTTTCCTTTTTTGAGAACTGAGAAACCAATAAACTCGTTCTTGATCCTCTGAGTGCAAGATTGAAAAAATAAAAGAAAATATATTATTCTTCGTCTGATTCTTGGGTAGCAGGCGCAACAACTAACTTACCATCGTCTTTCTCCTTTACAAGACCTTTATCTTTTAATTTTTGTGCGTGTTTTTTAGCTACTACAATTGGAACACCGAGAGAGCTCTTTAGATCATCCACGTAAATACCCTTTCCTCCAATATCTTTAATGATTAGAAAAGCTTTGAAAAGGGGTTCTTCCTCCATCAATTCGGTTAATCTGTCATACTGAATGATTTTATCGATATTATCATTTTTAAAATTGCGTAAATCTTCGGTTCTTTCTTCATATTTATTAATTTCGGCTTCTTTTTCCCTTAATTCGTCCCTTAATTCTTCTACTCTGCTAACCACTGAATCGTATTTGTCTCTAACTTCTTGGAATCTGGTGGCGAAATCTTTTGCTTCCGAAGATTTTTCTGTAGAGGTCAATTTACTATCGAGTAGGGCGGATTCAATTTGATTTAACTCGCTCTGTAATTCTTCTTTTTCCTTTTTATGTTCTTCTCGAATCTCCTCTATTTCTTTCTGATAGTCACTTTTTAGTTTGTCAGAAAAGGATTTCAATTCTTGTACCTTGATCTCCAAGTTTTTAATCCTATCATCCTTCGCAAGAATTTTCGATCTCTGCTCTGCTACTTCAGCTTTTAATTCTCCTATCTTTTCGAATGATTGATTGTATTTTTCTTCTAAAGGTTTGGTTTGTTGGCTCATTAGTTCGATTTCTTTTTCAAGTTGAGCTTTTGTACCTTTTAAATGCTCCAATTCCATATTTTTTTCCTTTAGTTGAGCTCTCTGAGCACCAATGATCTCCTTTAGCTCCACCACATCAGCTGGTACATCTAATTTTTGATCTGAAGCCGCCTTTTGTTCCTCAATTAATTGTTCTTGCTCGTTAATTATTCGCTTTTGTTTATTCACTAATTGTGTAAGTCTGCTTATTTTAGCTTGTAACTCTGCAGTTTCTTTTTCGGTTGATTCGATATCATCTAAAACGTTTTTTAAATCATCAGGCATTCTTTATCTACTCTAATTGTTATTACTCAATAAATGTTAATTTTGAAAATAAGTATTTATCAAAAGTTTAATTAATTTAAAACTATCACTACTAATAAGAAGAGAGATTTGGTTTTTATATTTTAGTTTTTTAGTTTAAATAGATCAATAGTTCTGGTGAATCTTTATATCTGCACTCTGTATTAAATCCGAGCGATTTCACATTAAAGTCGTAATTAGTTTAGAAGCTTACAGAGAAAGAGATTCTTATATCTTAAATTCTATTACAATGTTACATGAAAATGAATCAGAAAAGGATTTTTTAGACAAGTCAAATCTCTTGCTATTAGCAGAAATAGAAAAAAATCGCCAAAAAGAAGTATTAGATAAGATAAAAAGAGTTTTTTGCGCATATTTAGATGGTAAAAGGATTAATCTCTTCGAAGACCTCAAAGGATTAGAGGTAGTAATTCCTTACATAAACACCTTTACTACAAAGTTTTCAAGACGGGTGATTGAATGGGTAATCCTTAACTTGACATACGGGAAAACGGCAAGTTATTCAGATATCGGCAAAAAAATAAATAGTAAAGCATACCAAGCGATTGGAAACATAATGAGAAATAATCCGTTTCCATTAGTAATACCGTGCCATCGTGTGGTTCGTAAAAATGGACAAGTTGGAGGATTTATGGGAAAAGTAAAGGATTCATGGCAAATTGAACTCAAAAAATCACTTCTAGAAATGGAAAATAGGGCCATCCAGAAAAATAAAACTTAAAAAAGAATCGAAAGTATTTTTATTTATAAGCATGCAATATGCTAACAGATTAGACCGGCTTGGAACCGAGACCGCCTTCGAGGTCCTTGAAAGAATTCAAAACTTTCCCGAGGAAAGGCGAGAGAATGTGATCTCATTTGCGATCGGAGAACCCGATTTTGATACTCCACAACATATAAAGCAAGCGGGGATAAATGCGATAGATGGAAATTTTACGCATTATTCACCTTCTGCGGGGATCCCAGAGTTGCGAGAATCTATTGCGAATTTTGCGTCAGAGAGTAAAAACATTCGTGCTACTGCTGAAAATGTAGTAGTACTTCCATCTGCCAAATTTATAGTAGATCTGACAATCCTTTCTTGTACGAATCCTGGTGACGAAATTATATATCCAAATCCGGGTTATCCTATCTATGAGAGTTTGATAAATGTCCACGGATGCCAGCCGATTGCCGCCCAATTATGGGAATCAAAAGATTGGAATTATGATATAAATGAGTTAAGAAATCTGATATCGGAAAAAACCCGACTTATTATTATAAATAGTCCTCAGAATCCTACGGGCTCGGTATTAAACAAACAAAATTTGGAAGCATTGTCCGAAATCGCATTAGAAAATGATATATGGATTTTGTCCGATGAGATATATTCTAATATCGTCTTTGACAATCTTGAGTATACTTCTATCGCAGCTCATCCAGATATACAACAGAGAACGATAATTCTTGATGGATTTAGTAAATTTTTCAGTATGACAGGATGGAGATTGGGATATGCGATTGTAAATGAAGAATTGGCAGAATATTTTACTCGTTGGGCTACAAATACAATCTCTTGTACAGCCACATTCACTCAAAAAGCAGGGATTGTTGCCATGGAGGAAGATAAGTCTCCATCAATCTCAATGGTGAATGAATTCGAGCGCAGAAGGAATCTCATTCATAATAGATTAAATAAAATTAACGGAATTTCCGCATTAAAACCGAAAGGCGCATTCTATATTTTTGCGAATGTCTCAGAGGCGTGCAAAAATCTCGGGTTAAAGGATTCCTTAGAATTCCAAGAATATCTTCTGGAAAAGGCGGATGTTGCTGTATTATCTAGAAAATATTTTGGACATAAGCCTCCCGAGGAAAAGGATGATTATATACGATTCTCTTATTGTGTATCTTATGATAATATTGTTGATGGAATGGACAGAATAGAAGAATTATTGGTATGAAAGAAAGCTACGACTTAAACTTAAATACATTACCAACGCTGAGATCAAATGCTTGAAGAGACCCTATTTGGTTACATTGGAGTAATCTCAAGAATTTATCACCAGTACAATGGATTGGAAAAAGATATAACCTATTTTCATATTTAGGTAAATCGGTTAGATGGTTTAATGTTGAATTTAGAGAATTTTTGGAGGCACTCGCCATATGAAATCCTCCGATTATTTGAGAAAAAGGCTTTGCGGTATGAGATGTTATATAGTCTATAGTATTTTTCAACCCAGAATGGCAACAACCGTTTAGTAAAATAATTCTGTCTTGGAATTCCAAAATGAGGCATTTATCATCTAAGATTTTGTCTTCTTCAAGAATCCCATTATCTTGGAAGGAAAAATAATCCGAGAAATCCTCATCTGCATGAATTCGTGGTATTTCTCCACTGGCCCAGATCTTCAACTCCTCTAGATTCAGGATATTAGTATCTTCTGAAATGAATTTAACGTTACCGCCAAGTTGTGTAATTAAATCTAAATCAATAGGCTCCTGGTTAACTATTTTCGATTGTGTTAAAAAAGATTCAATTTCTTCATAGGATTTTCCTCTTAAATCAGATGGTTGTACATCATCAGATCTTCTAAAAATGCGCTCAAATTCTGCATATCTATGGGTATAAACAGGAATTTGGTGTTCTATTGCTTCTAAAACCTTATAAAGTCCACCGATATGATCATAGTGCCAATGAGACAACACAATGCTATCTACATCGTTTACAAGTAAATTCATAACAGACAAATTATGTAAGTAGGTTAAATTTGTACCACCGACATCAAAGATTATTTTGCTTAGTTGTTTTCTTTCTTCAAAATCCCCGGAGTCATTTATTTCATAGACCGTCAATAAGAATCCTAAACCATGTTCAGCAAGGCATTGAGTCACGTGAAGTTTGTTGAATTGGATAAAGTTCAGTTTATACTTTTTATGAAATTTTTGAAATGGTTTCACTAGATTATTTGTAAGTAATGCAATCTCTATCTCAATCATTCAAATCATCTTTTCATAGAAACAAGATTATATAATTTCCAATAATAATTAAAGCTACGGCAATAATAAATCTCTTCCTAAATCTTTCTTTCAATAGAGTTAACGAAAAGATTTGTTGGACCATTGGAGTGTTTGCGGTTATTGTAGAAGTCAAGACGAGTCCATTGATTTCGGCAGCTTTATAAAAGAATGAATCGGCGAGTCCAAGCGAAAGGGAGCCCGCGATTCCAATATAGGCAAAATATTTCAAATTTATTCGGTTTTCCTTCTTAAATCCCAAAAAAAAATCATCATCGAATAAACCGATTATAGCCACTGATATCGTGCCGAATAGTATGCGAAAGAAATTAGTTGTAAATACGTCATTAGAATAGATTCTAGCTTGATTAAAGGTTATGATGGCAATAGCCCAAAATAGCGCAGTTCCGATCGCCATTATCACTCCGAATAACAATTCCCTTGAGATTGCTTCCTCTTCTCTATGATCTTCTCCGTCTACTTCATAAAACGCGCTTTCTTTCGGTTTATCTTTCTTGCCCAACAAAAAGACGCTCGAAAGGATAATAAAACCTCCGACTAATACAGAAAGCGTGATTTGCTCTTGAAAAAACAGAAATGCTAAAGGATAAACAAATACAAGGGATAATTGAGTTAAGGGATACGCTCGAGAAGCATCTATCTTTTTTAGCGCATAAAAATATAATAAATCACCAATGGTTACAGAAAGACCTGAAAATATTGCCATGATAATATACATGATTAGTTCAGTTGTGTTTAGAATAAGCAAA
The DNA here is from genome assembly GCA_008080735.1 of Promethearchaeota archaeon. Classification (GTDB taxonomy): domain Archaea; phylum Asgardarchaeota; class Lokiarchaeia; order Sigyniarchaeales; family SOKP01; genus TEKIR-8. The sequence goes on along the minus strand of SHMW01000041.1, from coordinate 23,157 downwards.
AAATGATAATCTCCGAAGAAGAGTGATATTATGAAGGTACTGCAAGACACAATCACCAACCGAAAGAAGAGATTTGCCTTTGCCTCTGTTTTTCCCAACCCAAATTTATAGACTAAGGATGCAAGACCCCAAGTAATTATTGCATTGAGTGCCAGTAAATAGCCAATTAATTCTGCCATCCGAAATTGCGAATAGTTAAATGATTGTATTGAAAAAAGAAAGATATAAAAAAAAGGTAGATTTTTTGTTTAAAATAAGATTGCAAGAATAGCAGGAAGAAAGTCAACAAGATAATGACCGATAACACATGGTATAATGCTCCGTGTTTTAATATAGGTTATCGCAAACATCCAACCAGTTCCAATCTGAACTAATAATCCTCCAAGAGCAATAAAAAAATTTTGATTGAATGTGGTGAACCAGAAAAACCCAAAGAAATCGTTTGGAATGTGAAGTAACCCAAATAAAATCCCTCCTATAATCCACGCCCTTTTAATACCCTGACTGCGCTCCAACTTACTTGTAATAACTGATCTTGATACCAATTCCTCGCTTAGTGAGGGAGTTATTATTCCCCACAATAAAGCTACAATAGTAAATTCTTTTCCACCCACAATAAGAAAGGTTATGAATGCAAATAAGCCAAATATCCCAATTAAATATAGCGCTATTTTGTTATCCCTAGGAGCATTTAATCCGAGTGCTTGTCTCTCAGAACCCTTTTTCCACACGCGAAGAAAAAGTATCGGTATTATGAAGCTAGAAATTAAATTAATACTAATGGTAATTTCTTCATGGATCTTAAAACCTGGAAAGGCAGAGGGAAGATATATTCCCGTAAAAATAACCCAAGTGATCAAAGCAAATTGTATTAACCATACGATTAAAACTTCGCTTAATTCTTTCTTATTTTCTCTGACTTTTTCTAAAGGTTCTGGATAGTTTCCAATAACCTTATGAAATAACATCGCCAATCCAAAGACAGAAGCAGCTTGAAAATATATCGTGTAATCTGTCATATTTCGGAGTATTAATTTTAAATGCTTTAAAATATATTCTCTTGTTATTTATAGATTAGGAATTCTAATAAATTTTCTTATTATCCAGCTAAATCCATTTCTGAATATGACTGTCGATATTTTCCAATTTACCTCCTAAAGAGACTTTACTCCTCTAGTGTGGTTTTATTGTTTTTTAAATATGCAGTTTCCAAATTAGGGAGTGATTTTAAAACTTTAAAATTCTGTATTTGGTTATTGCTTAAATTTATTATTCTAAGATTCTTAAGGCCTCGAATCCCTTCGATATTTGAAATCTGATTATCACTTAAATTTAGATTTACAAGATCTTTTTGATTGGATAAATCTCCTGGATTTATTTCCTTTATGTGGTTTTTTGAAAGATTTAATATACGCAAGTCCGTACATTCTTCTAAACCTCTGATTTTTGAGATTTTATTGTTTCCTAAATTTAGTAACATTAATTTAAATTGTTCTGTTAATCCATCCATTTCGGAAATCCGATTTTTACTCAGTATAAATGCTTCTAATCGATATAATTCTTCAATATTTTCTATTTTTGTAATCTCGTTGTCATCCAAATCAAACACTTTTAAATTGTTTAAAGTTTCAAGATTTTCCAGCTTTTTTATTTCATTTTGATCTAAATGAAGCTTGGTAAGTGTGGTTAAATTTTTTAACCCGCTTATCTCATAAATCCGATTCATTCCTAATTTAAGCATATCAAGTTTTTTTAAATTATCTAAGTTGGAAATGACCCGCAAATCATTTCCGTTTAATTCAAGGGTATCTAATTCTTCCAAGTTATCGATGCCCTCGATTTTTCTTAGCATATTATTATTCAGATATAAACTTTTTAGTTCCGTTAAATGAGAAATATTCCTAATATCACCAATTTGATTGGAGCTTAAATCAAGATATTCCAGATTATGTAAATCTTCGAGCCCTTCAATAAATTTAATCTCATTATAGCTCATGTCCAAACTTTTTAACCCTGACAAATTTTCTAAACCATCAATTTCATTAATCGAAGTAATTCCTTTTGCCGCGAGATCTAAATGGTTATTGATAACCTCAAATTTTTCTCTTTCATAAATTACATATTCCATTGTTTCTCTTGAAAGAATCAGAACTTTTTAAAATTTGTTATCATAAAAAAAAAACCTGTTAGTTCCCCCTAAATATATCATAGAATTATATTTGATGATGATTAAAAGATGGGATATGAAATTATGTATCTATTTAAATAATCCCGCTTAGAAAATATAACACGAATATCAATGTTTTAATAAAAATACAAAAAATCTGTTCTCTGTTTATTTTTAAATTTGAAATAAAATTCCAAAGTCCTTAGATTCCAAATCGAATCCAAAAAGCAACTCCTAAAAACCAGGTTGAGATAAAATTAATCATACAAACATAAATATAATCATATTTCTCTTCTCAATTATTATTCTCTTGGTTGTCATCAGAAACCCAGCTCCAAAAAAGGAATATAAGGTTAATGAATTTCTATCTCTTAAACTGGAAAATGGGATAACAAATATCTATGTGAAAAATAGACAATTTCGGCAGTGTATGTATCTTTTGCTAAATATACCTACTGAGAAAATTAGAGATTATGAAGAAATAGATTCTATTGATAAAGCGGCCGAACATCTGGATCGTTCGATGGAGGGAAATAGATCAGGAAAATACGGAATAGACCCAGAGGTGGAGTTCTGGGGGCATTGCTCAAATATAACCGCATGGGCAGAAAATGGATATGATACTCGCATTCTTCATAGAAATTTAGCCTTTCCTTTACTGAAAAGGTTAGTTGAGGTCGGCGACCCTCAAGCAAGAAAGGTGTTTAAGGAAGAAATAGCTCTAAGATTATCAAGCAACCATCCAACAGTAATCAATTACCTAATCCAAGAAAATTATTTAAGACATTTATCTAGCCAAGAATTAGAAAGCATATTTGATGATATAAATCTTTCATTTTTGGATAAATTAGTGAGGAATCTAAAACAAGCTTTGGAGTCGCCTCAACCTACTTCAGATAATCAAATTTTATATCTATTTCAAAATTTATTTAGAAGTTTCAACCAAAAGCATATACCCCTAATTTTTTCAAAGATTAAAAAGCGTATAAGCCATCAACATCATAATAAAATGGCTTTACTTATTTATGAAAATTATAAGAATAAATCTAGTTTCCCAGAAATCAAATTCATAAATAATAATATTGATTCGTTCGATTTGGATGATTTTAATCTTATAGAGTATAATTCAAAAATAATAGGAATTTTAGAAGAGGAGAACGCTCAAATTTTCTTGAATGATAAAAATATTGAATCTATATACAATATTGAAGGCTTTGAAGTAATATATGATTCAATAGAGGAATTAAATTTGAATAATAATATTATAGAGACACTAAAAGGAATAGAAAAATTTCCAAATCTAAAAATACTAAACTTAGATAATAATATGATTAGCGATCTTTCACAATTAAAAACTCTTTCAATGCTTGAAGATTTATCGATAAGAAATAACAGAATCACTAATTTAGAAAACCTTGACGGATTAGAGAGTCTAAAACGAATTAATTTATCGGGGAATACGTATTTAAAAGAGATCCCAGAAACCCTGAATCAATTGCCTCATTTGGAAAGCGTGAAAGTATGGAATTGCGATATTAGAATATACAACGAAAGTACAAAAAAATTCTTTTGGAATGATCAAAATTATCGTTATTTTACGGGTTATACTCAAGAGGCGCTGCAATATTATGAAAAGACGCATAAAGCGAACGCAAGATCTCGCGAAGATGGGGGATTGTATAAAGATTTTACTCGATGGGTAATTAAAATGAATGCATTAATTCGCGAAAATAAAATATCTTATGGAGATATTGAGAAGTTTGAAGAATTGACAGAACATAATGCTATTTGGTCGGGTAAACTCACAAAGAAGTTTGAAAAATGGTTATTTAATAAATCACAGATGAAAATTACTGAATTTTTCTAATTGCTAAAATGATCTCAAAATCAAATTATCCATTTTCAATAAATTATTAAGCGCTTTTTTCCCTTTATGATTCATACAAATGGAATATATAGATATCATTAAGAAAATGCCGCGAATTCATTGCGCGCGTGGTCCAGAAATTTGTGGGAAGTGTAGAGAATATATGAAAGACATCTCATTTTCTTTGATTCGAGTCTATTTAGAACCCCAGCAAGAAGCGAGACCGATAACAGAAATATATGTGGGATGCAGAAAGATAGTAGGTGAATATGACATTTTAAAACGTTTTGATTCTGATAAAGAAGCTAAAGAATATGCCATTAAGTATGGGACGGATATAACCTTTGAATGAAATTCTAATTCTAAACCAGAGAAGGTTAATTGCATTATATGATATCAAATTCAAATGAAATATGTTGCCTTATTCATTTTATTTGAAAATCGTTCCATTAATTCTGGCTCTTCTAACTCTTTACATAAAGATGCGATTTCTTTAAATAATTTTGCAGATTTGTTGAGTTTTTTAATATATTCTGGGCGCTTAGCTTTCTCCACTTTAAGTAATTCTTCTAATAATGGTTGAATTAAGACGAAAATATCATGTACATCATCCAATATCTTATTCATTATGTAGAGTTTTTCCTCAAACTTCTTTTCTTCGTTCTTCATATATTTGTAATTTTTGTTGAATTAAAATCTAAGTTACTATTTATTTTGTTATTTAATAAATGCTTTGGTAATATAATGTTAAGAGAATGAATTTTATCAAAAAAGCTTAGATAAGATTCGTAAAATAAACAATTTGAACAAAATATTTCACAGAAAGATATTTTTAATAACAAATCTTGCTTTTACTAGAAATATTTTTAACACCAATCGGAATTTATGATAAAAAAAAAGCATTAACATTCCAAAGATCTCCATTTATAACTAATAGATTATGAAATTTTACATAAAAAGCTATTATTTTTATCTTTTGATCCAGAAAAATCTAGTATGTATTTTAGAAATATTAAAATAAAAAAGGATAAAATATTGGTTATTCAGGTATAAACAATATTTTGATTTAATTTGGGGTTGAATATTCGATTAGGAAATCAATATTGAAGGGTTTCATGTAGAAATTCCCTGTGATGGGTTTTCCAAGCAGTAATTTATCAGAGAGATCCAATAATATCTTAAAATCCACTTGAGTAAAGCCATGACCTCCAGATCTATAGTGTATAGCATTATTATTTGTGGCATTTAGAAAATCATATACAGGCCCAGTTGCTTCATAAACCGCTTGAGCTCCTATCGGATTAGCCCAAAAATCTATTAAACCTTCGGTATTTAATATAATCCTGGGAGCGACTAAAGCCCGTAAGAAATGTTGATCAAATGGAAGTGTTGCTTCCTTTCCACCATAATTTTCAAATCCTTCCTTAAACCATGTCTTGAACTTAGAAGTAATGTCCGCAATCGTCTCTGAGAGGTATCCTTGTACAAGAAAACTTCCTGCCCCACCGCACCCACTTCCATTAGGGACGACCATCGTAAAACGCTCATCCATAGCACCAGCCAATAATGCAGTTTTTCCTCTACGCGAATGCCCTGTAATAATTAAAACGCTAGAATTTACATTAGGTATCCCATCTGGGGCATTCACCCAAGACTCATTTAAAAGATAATCTGCGACCCGCATTGCTCCCCATGCCCAGACTGCTAAAGTTTCCCAACTATAACTTGGATAGGCTTTTTGGCAGGGTCCCGCAATATCTTCACTTTTAGTGTCTGGATCTAATTCTATATGATTATAACAAACGTACATATAGCCTCTTTGAAGAATGTAATCACTCATCTTCTCTTGCGAGCCCGTTCCATCTTCAGAAACTTTCACGATTGTGGGGAATGGTCCTGTTCCATCAGGAATATAGACCCACAATGTAAAATTAATAGGTGTTGTAGATGAAGCATTAGGATACATTATCAATTTAGTAGTATTTAAGATATTTCCATTTCCTAAATCTTCTGTTTCTATCACCTTAGCAGTGATATTATGAGGATGGCCTGGCATAGTTCCATATTCCTCACTCAGTAGTAAATCTTTAATTTGAGCACGACGATTTTCCCAGTCTTCTTTTGTTTGGACTGTGGTGCCATTATTGAAGATGAACGGATCTTGGAAACTTTTTATAAATATTGGTTTATCCAATCGATATAGGAAATAAACTCCATAAGATCCAACTCCCAAAAAAAAAATCAACATTGATATTATTACTATTCTTTTCCAACTAATATCTTGTCCTCGAATTTTCATTATAATTTCAAAAATTTTGAGATTTTAATTATATTGTTTTTATTATCCATGGAACCATTAAATCTAATCCAAGAGTGACGAAAAAAGCTCCAATAGCAATTATAGCTATTATCATTAATTTGGCATTGGAAATAATGAGCTTGTTCAGTCCACTAAGGATGTATAGAATACCTAATATAAAGGCGATGAGAAATGGATAGAAACTAAGTAAAAAAATGATTAAATTAGGAACGGCTAATAAGAAAAATACAAGAAACATTCCCATTATCCCTATAATGGATAATGGAATTCCGGCTTTTAACTCTCTAGTCTTGAATTCGTTAGGTCTTTCCATTTTTACATCATTTATTTATTTTTTTGAATTTATTTAACATAAGTGTTTTATACAAGTGTTATTTTAGTTTTTATTATATATATTTCTTTAAGCTTAGGAAGAACTTCAGGAATAGATAAATTATTGAGTCAAAGAAAATACAATGTCTTCCTTTTCAAATCTTATCGATATGACTTTATAAAAACCAATAGGATTGATACTTTATTTAATGACATAACTTATTAATAAGAAAGTTTATTTTTATTTATCCTCCATAATTATTTATATTTAGAATACACATAAGAGGCTATAAAATGTTTAAAAAACAATCTGATTCTATTTTTTATCGCGGGATTTTTATTCGTATAAATAAGAAAAACCTGAATGTATCGAAAAAGCGAATGGATGAAATCATTCATTTTATCGATCATAATTACCCGAATGATGAAGGGCTCTTGAAAATATACCAGATCAACACTATTTCCCATGAGAGAAAATGTATTAAAAAAGTGAGAATTTGTAAAAGCCTCGAATTAGCTGAGTGTAAGAACTAACCTACACACTTCTAACCTCCATCAATATGAAATGAGATCTCTTCTTTAATACCCAAAATTCAATTATTTTGCCTCGTATTTCCAATAATTTCTACTCTATCAATATTTCCTATAAAATTACATTACCGAATAACTATATTTTAATGATTTATTAGCTAAAAATGGAAGACTTATTTTTGACTTTTCTTATCATTATTTATTATGAATTCTGAAGTTGAGAGGGATGAGATTTATTCCGTAAATATGTCGGGAAAGAATTGTATCGTAACTGGAGCGAATTCAGGTATAGGAAAGCAAACAGCATTGGGATTAGCTAAACTGAACTCTCATGTTATAATGCTTTGCAGATCTGAAAAGAGAGGAGAAGAAGCTAAAAGAGATATACAAAATAAAGTGTCCGATGCCAATCTGACGTTGATGTTATGTGATCTTGCATCATTCCATCAAATTCGTGATTTTGTGGACAAATTCAACTCAAAATTTAGTATTCTTGATGTGCTAATAAATAATGCGGGAGTATATCTTACGGATTATGAAGAGACTGCCGATGGGATTCAGAAAATGATGGCAGTAAATCATTTTTCGCAATTTTTACTTACTCAACTACTTCTTCCAAACTTAAGAGAATCCAATTTTTCACGAATAATCAATGTCAATTCAGGAGCTCATAGATCTGGAATAATCGAGAAAAAAGACATTCCTAAAATCAAAACATTGGAAAAAACAGGTATGAGAGGATATGCGACAAGTAAGTTTGTTAATCTTCTCACTACTTATAAATTCCATCGAATTTTAGAAGAATCACAAATCACGGTTAATGCGTTTAATCCAGGGATGACGAGTACAAGATTACCGAGGCATTCTTTTGGGGCAAAAATTATGTGGAAAATTATTGGCCCATTCATAAAATCAGCGGAGGAGGCAGCGCAACCACTAGTTTATTTACCGTCTAATCCAAAATTAAAAGGTTTTTCGGGAAACTATTATGATATGTTTGACAAAGCTAAGTCAGTAAAAAAAAGTTATGATAGAGATTTACAAGATAAAATGTGGGAAGAAAGTATGAAAGTTAGCGAATTAGACTGATTTTTTGATTCTGATTCTTCTAATTCTCTCATCTTATTTTTATCTCAATCCAATTTTTCCAAATTCTATATTCCAATCTAGTTTTTAATGGGATTAATTCATTTCACGTTTCAAAATTATTAGTATTCGGTACTAATTCCTTTTGTTTCTAATTCTCCTTTATTTACAGACTTTCTACTCTCTATAAAAGTGACAACTCCGAATGGTATTCCAATAATGCCAAAAACAACCATTAGTATAAAATATAGATTATTGAAGAGAGCATCGATCACATAATCACCCCCTAAACCTTCAAATATGGAAATCCCATAAAAATCTTGATAAATGCTCGCAGTATCTATAAACGGAAAAACAATATTAAAAAGCCAAACGCCTAACAAGATTACCGCAACAAGCCAAAAAAGCCCGAAAACCCCAACAAAAATACGCGAACGAAGAGATGTTAGCTTCATTATCTTTTTCACCTCCTTATATTAATTTTGATCTTTAAATAATTTTCTGAGCCTAAAGAATTTTGAAAGAAAAATATGATTGTGAAATATTTAAACATTATTATTTGTGTAAATACTTGATATCTAAGGAGAAAATAGAGTTCCCTTTCATTCTATCGTGAAATTACGATTCTTGGGATTTAACATGTGATATTTCTGTAATATTTTAATTTATGAAGAAATCGATTCTTTAATTTATTATGATTGTAAATGATTTAAATAAAGAAGTAGAGGGGAAATACAATACACAAGTAATTATAGATGATAATGGTGAAGATATCATATACGTATTTCCAAAAACGGAAAATTTCATTACAATACGCGAAAAGAAACCAATGGAATACTCTAGTACAGTAGAACAAGTAAAATCACTTTAATCCTTAAAATCCACTATTTCAATCTTTAAATACCTATATCTCCTATAATAAAGATATTCAAAATCTTAAGCTATTTATAAATTAGTTTTCTTCCTCAATAAGTTCATATCGGGATTCCTCGTTCACTGTTTTTTTTTCGATTAATTTGCGAATTTTGCCATCAATTTCAAATTTCATGCCATTTTCTTCAGCATTTATAATTGCTTGGAGCAGTTCCCCCGTCGTTGGTAAGCTTATTGAATCATCGCACTCATCCTTTAAAAACTGTCGAATATTGGTCTGGTTGTAAATTATCCCAAATTCTAACCCATGAAAGATGTCCACCATTCTCGTTATCCAATCCCGTTTTGTTGCCATTTCATTTTCACTTCCTTATTATAATTATATTCATTTTTAATTTTAATATTTTTTTATAAATCATGCTTTTCTTTAGAACACCCTTGACTATCTTTAGATCTATTGGGAAAAACTTAAATATATATCAAATAATTTCAATTATTGAAGCAATATTAATTTAAAATTTTCAAGTAATAGGTGTTGAAAATGGCTTTTGAAAAGAATGTTAAGAGTATTGTCCACCCAATGGCGTTTCCCGGACCGAGACTCGGGAACTCTACGATGTTAGGGGAAGCTCCTGAAAAATATTTGATAGATTCGATTAATTTTTTGAAACGCCTAAATTATTTTGATGGAATTGAAGTCACACAAATTAAAGACCCTGAAGTAAAAGCAAAATTTATAGATGCGTTAAAAAAATTCAAATATATTACATATACAGCGGAACCGATTCAACTGATTAATGAAGATAACCTCATAGACCCTACAGACATTAGCTCCATAAACGAGTTAGAAAGAAGAAATGCAGTAAACAGACTGAAACTCTATATGAAAGAAGCCTTTGAATACGGCGCGAAGCAGTTTACTTTTCTGAGTGGAGAAGATCCTGGTACAGAAAAGGGTTTGAGAGATCGAAAACTCGCGACCGGTTCACTCATTAAATCTATTGATGAGTTATGCCATTTTAATAAGAGATTAGCAAAGAAACTCAACAAGAAGCCACTGAAAATGACGCTTGAAATATTTGATCGCTCAGATGAGCCTGGACATAAAAATCAATTAATCGGCCCTTCTGATGAGGCTCGTTCATTAGCCGTAGAAATTCGAAATGTGTATGGTCATTATGAATTTGGTTTGATGTATGATTTATCGCATATGTATTTAATAAGCAACGGCTACGATCATGAAAATGTGGAGGTATTAAAAGCATTAGCACCGTTTTTGAATTGGATTCACATTGGCAATAGCGTCGCAGATAAAGAAGATCCTAATTACGGAGATACGCACGTATCCATGGATTATCCAAATGGAACTGTCACGCCAGAAGTTCTAAAGGATTTTCTAACCTCATTAAACGATATCGAGTTCGAAGATGGAATCGGCTTCGAATATACACCACGAGGAAGACAACTGAGTGAGTCGGTTATAAAAGTTGCGATCGCGGGATTTGAAGAAGCGCGACAACAAATCGATGTGAATTATGCACTTGGATCGTATAGATTCAAGACTCGACGATTTCTGCCCGAAAAGATCTTTTACATGATTACGGAAGAAAAAAAAAATAATATCAACAAAATTCTGCAGGACGAATACCGAAATCGAGTAAAACGCCCTCATCCTTGGGATACGAATCTAGTAATTATCGCTGCCGACCATCCTGCACGGCGGGTCACGAATGTTGGCTCAAATGAAACAGCTATGGGTGATAGACAACAATATCTGGGAAGAATTGTTCGCGTGCTCATGCTCGATGAAATTGATGGTGTAATGGCAACTCCAGATGTGATGGATGACTTGTTCATCTTGAACTATCTCATGAAAAAACATCAAGGAAAGAGTTTCTTAGATAATAAAGTGCTAATCGGGTGCACGAATCGGGGAGGTTTGAAAGGCTCGATGTATGAGATGGATGATCATGTCACCGCTTATAATATTGAGGACATTAATGCACTTGGCCTTGATGGTGCCAAAATGATGTTCAGATTAGATTTAGAAACGTCTCAGGCTAGATACTCCCAAAGAACGATTGAAGTATGTTCTCAGATGGTTCGAAGATGTAATATGTATAATATCCCAGTATTTATAGAACCATTACCAGTAGAACGGCAAAGAGATGGAGGATATAGAGTGAAAATGGATGCTGATGAATTAATCAAAACTGTAGGGATTGCTACAGCGTTAGGTGGACGCTCTTCGAATATATGGCTAAAAATTCCTTATGTTGACGATTATGAATATGTTGTTCGCAGTACCACAAATCCCATTCTTATGCTCGGAGGAGCAAGTACGGGCAATCCAACAGATGTTTTGGTGGAATTTGAAAAAGGATTGGGTGCCGGAAGAAACGTAAAAGGATGTTTAGTAGGACGTCAGTTATTATATCCCGGGTACGATGATCCCCGCGCGGTCGGGCTCGCCGTATCTAAAATAATGCACGATAATACCACAACAGAAGAAGCCGTGCGATTATTGGCCCAAAATCGAGGAAAAGATATGGATTACTTGACTTCAAAAATTATGGGTGTGTCCCTTACGAGTAAGGAAGTCGGTTATCTTTAAATTAAGTTTCTTATTTCTAACTTTTTATACAAACTTATCCTATCTTTATTTATGAGGTTTCTTTCATTTCATTGTGAATCATTTAGTTATGATACGACTGAAAGAAGTCGCTCTCCTATATATGAAGAATTGAATGAAGAAAATAAAGAAGGACACTTAGACAACGTCATCGTGCTTTTTATCAGCGTAGAGAAAAAAGATGAGAGTGATGAGTCTATTTTAGAAAATACAAAAAAAGAAATCAAATCTATATGTTCTCAGCTAAAGGTTAAAAATATTATACTTTTATCTTTTGCACACTTATTTGCTCAATTAAGCAGTCCAAAATTTGCCTTAAATACCTTAAAACAATTGGAAACAAATTTGGTCAAGGATGGGTTTACTACTATACGTCCGCCGTTCGGTTGGTTTAATGAATTGGAGATAAAAGCAAAAGGACACCCACTTTCAAGAATTTCAAGAAGAATATGATAGATTTTGCTTTAAATTGTAAATATCAAGAATTCGGAATTCCAGAGATGTGCACTCCAAATGCATCTGAATATCTCAGCATTTTATAATTGATTATAAAAAAGTTATTAAAAGATTTAGTAATTAATGCAAATATGAAATATAAAGAATTTCTGAATACTTCTGATACGAAATTTCATAACAGAACAAAAAACGCGCAGAAACTTTCCATAAAGAATACCGCTACATTTAAATCGGGAACCACAACGGTGGGTTTGGCTTGTAAAGATGTAGTTGTATTAGGTACGGATAAGCGGGCTTCGATGCAATACTTTGTTGCCAGTAAAACCGCTAAAAAAGTGCATCAAATTCAGCCACATCTATATCTCACGATTGCTGGCAGCGTCGCGGATGCCCAACAACTTGTTGACATCCTAAGAGCGCGCACATCACTATATCAGATGGAACAAGGAAAAATGATACCTGTAAAAGCTGCGGCTCAGATTTTATCAAATATCTTATATCGTAATAAAATGTTTCCCTATCAAGTGGGACTTATTTTGGGAGGGGTAACAAAAGAAGAGGGTCCAATGGTGTTAAATATCGGTGCCCTTGGCTCACGATTACCAGAGAAATTCGCTGCCGTGGGAAGCGGTCAAAATTATTCCTATGGTGTGTTAGAAGCAAAATATAAAGAGGATTTATCAACCGAAGAGGGAAAGGAAATCGTAAAAAAAGCGGTAACTTCCTCAATCAAACGGGATATAGCCTCAGGAAATGGTATTGATATTGTGGTGGTTAAGGAGAGTGGACCCGCTGAGCGAGAATTTATCCCAATTACAAAAACGTAATATCTTTTCTACTCTATTTTTAGAACAACTTTCTTAATTAAGGATATATGGGTATTGACCTAAGAGACTTTATATGGGTTCTGATGCCATATTAAAAAAACGTCCTAAAAATCTCTCTGCGCTTATACGTTTAACAAGAATATTGCGTAATTTTCGAAGGAAATTCGATTCTAGCATTACATTCTTTAACAATCTTCGAGAATCTGCTTGAATTTTATCAACAGGATCTTTCCTTAAATTTTTCATATAGATCTATTGCTAATTTAATGTTATTCTCATCTGCTCTACTCAATTCATCCGGTAACTCTGCCACGGGTTCTATTGCGACGGAATTCCTCCTCCAACTATTAGAATTCTCATTCTATATGCGATTTACTAATAATTTTTTCATTATCATTATTAGAAATCTTTTCTGTTATCATTTTTCCATCTATTATTTTTGCGGAGCTCACTGAAACTTTCTGATTTAAAAACTTGATGGAAAAAGTTTAAAAATCTTTATTATGTAAATTTAATAAGTAGATAATTGCATTATAAAAACAATTCTAAAAAAACATTCACTACGGATATTATGTCGTACCGAATACTGGTTGATCTTACGAAAAATGAAAAAGCTGAATTCCCCGAATTTTCATTAGGAGAGGATCTCTACGAGATCGATTATTTAGATAAAAACGAAGGACCAATTGAATTTGAGAAATTGGAAGATTATGATATCTTATTCATGGGAAATATAAAACATACCGATGACAAAAAGGTAGATAAGTTTTCCCCTCAAGAATTAAAAGCAATCAAGCGATTTGTTGGGGAAGGAGGTGGGCTCTTTCTTACGAGTGGGAGAGGGGGTGACCGAGATATTCCGATGAAGGAGGGATCTATACGCGTCTTATACAAAATCACGGGAGTAAAGCGATTCTGGAACGGGGTAATTTTTGAATCAAAAGAGAATTTCCACGTTAAGAAATTTAACCTCCTTTTTACGGATCTATACACTCATCCAATTACCAAAGGAGTCACTGAATTAGTTCTCCCTCATTGCTGCTTTCTGAGTCTCACTGAAGATGCCGAGGATATCATCTTGACATCGGATAAAGCGGAATTTAAATATCTTAGCGATGAAGTTGTAGATAATGTGGGACCAGTACCAATATGTGCTACCAGCGATTTTTATAATGGACGAGCCTTTACAATCGGTTCCTCAGAATTTATGCTCGAGGATAGTGATTTTGGCTTAGATGCGGGCGATAACTTGAAATTTTTTAAAAATATTGTCAAATGGCTTAGCTTCGAGATTTAAATTCTCTTTTTTACCAAATAAGGTATCTTATTCTAAACCTCTCATAAATTAACTTGTAAGTAAATTCATTTTCTCAACATTGTATCATAAAAAAAAATTAATCAAGTTAAGTACACATTTTTTCTCTAAAAAAATTAAATATATATTTGTCCTCCATTATTATTCATTAGCGAAATGAATTTCGCTAATTCAAAATTAAATTAAAATCGTTGTTGGATATGGATTTTCAATTCAAAATTATCTTGATTGGGCCAGGGTCGGTCGGAAAAACGAGCCTAGTAGACCGTTTTGTTCACGATAAGTTTTCTACAAACTATAAAATGACCATGGGTGTAGACTTATTAAATAAGGAGTTAGAAATTGATGGATATAAGATTAAGCTTAATTTATGGGATATAGGTGGTCAAGAACGGCTAAAATATATGCGTAGAAATTATTATAGGGGAACGAGCGGTGCACTCATGGTGTTTGACTTATCACGATCATTCACTTATGAAGTATTAACGAAAAAATGGTATTCTGAAATGAATAAATATGTTGGATATGATGTACCCTTTATTTTGATAGGAAACAAATCAGATCTTTTATCAGATATTGGAGATGTAATTGATCCCAATGAGCCTACCAATTTTGCAGAAACCAACGAGAGTATTTATATCCAAACCTCGGCGAAAACAGGGGAAAATGTCGAGGATGCGTTTGTAGAATTGACTAAAACACTTGTATCAAATGCACATAACTAAAATTAAGATGGGCTAATCGATATCTTAGTGTAAGCGCTCATTTTGACCTCCTCTAAAGTCGGTTTTTTTGCTCGAATTATTGTTTATATTTCTAAGGGAATCAATTATATACTTTTAATGAATTACTAAATAATATGTCCTTTCGATTTCTTCGACCAGATTCCCAATCTGCGTGGAAACACCCAGAAGTCAAAAAACGCTTCTCTCGATACAGAGATATTATTGATGATAACCGAATCGCACGCTATTTAATCGCTAAAACCTTGGAATGTGATTTTGAACAACATAATTCCATTGAAATATTAGAAGAAAAGTTAAAAGAACAATCTGTTAGTTTTAAAGCTCTTTTGGATAAAAGCGAACAAGAATTGAAATCACGAAAAATCAAGGATAAAAATTATATAACTCTCTCAGCTACATTAGCGCGAAAATACCTTGAGCAATGTATATTCTGCGAAAGGCGATGTGAAGTTAACAGGATAGATGGGGAGAAGGGTTATTGTTTAATACCTGAGAGTTCCTATATAACTTCCGCGTTTTTGCATCACGGAGAAGAGAGCGTTTTGGTTCCTTCTGGAACAATTTTCTTCCAAGGTTGTAATTTCGGATGCGTATTCTGTCAAAACTATGACATATCCCAAGCATGGAAAGGTAAACGTGATATATCCGAAATTGCGAAGGAGGCAGACCCTCAAGACTTAGCAGACACCGCAGAACGTCTCTCAAATAAAGGTGCACTTAATATAAATTATGTGGGTGGTGATCCAATCCCAAATCTTCATACTATTATTGCCAGCTTAGAATATCAAAAAATAAATATTTGTCAACTATGGAATTCCAACTTTTTCCTCTCGGAAGAGGGACTTTCTTTAATCATAGACTTTATAGATTTTTGGCTCCCAGATTTTAAATATGGAAACAATGAATGTGCGAAAAATTATTCCGAAATTGAAAACTATTATGATATATTAACCAGAAATTTAAAACGGATTCATGAAGAGGGAAGTGCCGAAATAATAATTAGACATTTAGTAATGCCCAATCATATAGAATGTTGTTCTAAACCGATCTTAGATTTCATAGCCGAACAAGTCCCAAAATGTGTAGTTAATATTATGGGACAGTACAGACCTGAATATCACGCCTATAAGTTCGATGAAATAAATAGACGTCCCAGTACTGAAGAGATGCGAGAAGTCAAAGAATATGCCTCCAAACTTGGAATAGTCTGGGAGCCAGTGTCATAAAAATAATTTTTGAGTATGTTTAATTGATATAAGTTATTCTATTTTTGATTGAGACTTCTAAAAAACCTAAAAATTTAGAAATTATGTTAGATTGTTTTATATAATTGATTCGATTATAAAAGTTGTAGGAATTGAATTCATATGAGTTTAGAAGAAGTCAAAGGATTAGGTAAGAAAACTGTAAAGAACCTCAAAAAAGCGGGAATTAAATCTGTGGAAGATTTAGCTAATTCAGATATCGACGCTTTAACTGAGATAGAGGGTATCGGTAAGGCAAGTGCGGAAAAATTTATCGAAAGCGCTAAGTCTATGTTAGAGGATACGCCCGAAGAGAAAGAAGTGGAGAAGATTGAAACAGAAATAGAAGAACCAACTCTAACCGAAGAGGAGGAACAGAAAATTCAAGAGGAAGTCAGAAAACAAGAAGAAAAGATTGAAAGGTTAGAGGGAACTGCACTTGAACAAGGAGATTTTGTCCTCGTAAAAATTACTGGAAAAACAAGGAAAGGAAACGTATTTCGTGTATCTTCTGAGGAAGATGCAAAGAAAGCGGGTATTTATGAAGAACAAGAAGCACGCCAAGGGCAATATACACCCGATTTTGTAGTAGTCGGGAAACCTGGATTTTTAAATGAAGGACTTATGGAAACCGTAGAGAATATGAAGTATTTCGAAAGAAAATCTGTTCGTATCCCTCCTGAAAAAGCTTTTGGAAAACGCGATCCATCAAAAATTGAACGGATTGGAATTGCGAAATTTCGAAGAATGAATAAAGGAAAACCTCCAGAGATAGGCCAAGAATTCACTCGCAGAACCCAACAAGGTGCCCAGAGGGGGAGAGTGAGAAATATCGTCCAAGGAAAAGTTATCGTCGATTATAACCATCCTCTTGCTGGTCAGTATGTGGACTATAATGTGGAAATATTAGATAAAATCGAAGATTTCGATAAAAAGGTTGAGCACTTCATGCAAAATAAAGGCATCCCCCCCGATAACATCGAAGATTTTAAAATAGAATATGACGAAAAATATAAGATCATCGAGATTACGGTTCCACAGATGTATCTATTTCAAAATCTAACATATTTAAAATTTGGACTTGCTAATGATTTACAAACTTATTTATCTGATGAGGTTGAGGATGTCAAATATATAGAGATCTATGAAAAGATGCCAATGCCTTCTCAACAAGCTACAGAAGAATCTGTGATGCAAAAAATACAAGAATATAGTGAACAACAAGAACAATTGGAAGAACCCGATGAAACAGAAACTAAAGAAGAAGATCTCGAAGAGGAATAATTCTAAAAGCACTCTTTCGAGTTACATTATTTTACAATATTTCATGAAATCCTCTTTTTTCAAATATCTATAACCTCGTTTTTATCTTTAACAACCTACCGAGCCATTGTTTTATCGAATCTCTTAATCTTTTTAACTTAAAAAACACTTTTTTTTATAATTAATGAGAAATATAGATGAAGAAACTTGCATATAGATGAAAAAAAGATTTATTTTGTCTTATCCCCTCATATCAATTATTACCACTCGTACCGAGGGGATAGTCGCGGACCCACTGGATTCGGAAAAGATATGAAACTAATGCGAGCCATTCTCGATAAATTGGATGAAATCGAGGATAAAGGTCTCTGCGATGGAAAAATGCGTATGACGTGGGACTATGCCGATACATTTTGGTCTATACAACTTCAGCAAGAATATCAGCAAGACATTCTTGACCGAGTAATCGAACGATGTAAAGTGGGAAAGGATGAGGTTTTAATCGGGTCCTGGGGAAATGTCGCCCAACCCGTGTTAGATACTGAGCAATTTAAAATCCAGCATCAATGGTTTTTGAAAAATTCTATGGGAATTGGAGTAGAACAATTATTTGGTAATCGCGTCGCTCCCTATGCTCGCACTCAAGAAACGATGTTTACCCAAGGAATGATCGAACAATATAATGAATTAGGTGTTGAGGGTATTGGTATTTACTATTCAGTCTATCCATTTGACGTTAGCCGTCCTTTTCTTAATCCTCGTTTAGATCTTAACCAAAGATATGGTTTAGTGGAATTTCAATCTGCTGTCTCTGACGCCTCAATGATAATGATTCCTATGTATGCGTTTGGGGACATTCTCGATTATTATTCTATTAAAAAATGGTTTGAACGGATCCGAAAATATCAAGAAAAGGATTTTATAGAAGGGCATGCGCTACTATTCTTAAATTTCGATATGGATTATGACAACTGGATTGGAGTCTCTTTACCTAAATTCCTAAGTTGGATGCCAAATACTCGGGGTTTAGATGAATTTGCCGAGATCGTAGATGCATATGAGCACGTCGAATTTGCCAATCTACTTGATGTTATCCCCAAGATAGAAGTATGTGGGAAGACAGTTCTCAAACAGGATGTAGCTGACGGAAATTGGAATGGATTTTATAACTGGGCCCAAAAATATAATAACACTCGATTTTGGACAGTAGGTCAGAGAGCACGATGGTTTAAATGTATTTCAGATACCTTATGTTCTCAAGGGTACACTCAGAAGGAGAATGAAATAGATCAATACATAAGAAGTGAAGATGATGCTGTCGATACCTACAACAAAAATCAGATTCTTTTTACCTCTACAACTAATTTTGGAATGTCGATGCCATTCCAGCACCCTCATCGCAGAAAGACAGCAATGAATTATGCTATTCGTTCCCATCGCGCAGCTGATAAAGCATTAAATATCGCCATGGAAGATTCATTTTCCACAATCTACAAAAACACAGGGGAGGAGGATATTATCCTTACCATAATTCCTATACTAAATCGTGGAATTTCTGAAAGAGAACGATTAGATATAATATCTCCATTGTTGATAAGGACCGAACTTCCAGATCAATTAATTCAAAGATTCGATAACCGACCATCACGATTAATCATAAAAACTGATATTGAATATTCTATTTATAATCAAGAGGATAATTCCAGTCATATCTTAGAGGCTTTAATAAACCCCACTCGATTTTCTGATAAAAATTTTTTTCAAACTAAATTAGAGATTCAGGAAGAAAAAACTGAGCCAAGAGAAAACAAAATAAGAGCAACAAAATACGAAATATCAAATGAATTTATAACCATTAAGTTAGATCAACATGGAAAAATACATTCATTACGGTATAAAGATCAAGAATTCGGGTGCGATAATTTTCTAGATTCTGCAGTAGTATTCGGTGATCCTAAGAAAGAAAAGCGATATTCTGCTAGCACTAATGATATAATTGTGATGCGTGACGGTTCTGATGGGTTTTCTGCACAGATAAAATTAATTTCCCGATTTGAGATCATTCAAGACGCATCAGTTCTCGCGGAAAAAACGATAACTCTCTATGCGGGGCTTAAACATGTTTTCTTAGAAGTAAAAATGCAACTATGTGATATTACGGGGGAAAAGTGTAGTGAAGATGGTACCTCTTTTGTAGAAGATCCTTGGGATGAGCGCTGGCGAGAGGTGATGCCCTGCGAAATTAAACCTAATATTATCGGAAGGGAAACTCCTCTACGTGTATGGAAGCGGAATTTTATGGGATATATTTCTCATTTCGATTGCGATATGAAGCTGGTGGATCCGAAGAACTTTGATATTGGGTGTATGGTTGCAAATGTCTCTGATGGATGGATGGCTTTAACAAACAAGAAAAAAGGAATACTCGTAGGGTTTAATGCATTAAAAGCCGCAAATTTCGCATTCTCTCCGATAAAAATAAAAGATGAAGGTTTTGGGGACCTAAAAGATACAGGACAGCAGATTAGAATCAATCCATTTGGAACATATTATGGGGAGCATTTTAATTATTGGACTGAAGGTTCGGGACATGCGCAAGAAATTATCCCAAAATTGTTTGGGACATATCATTCCACAGCTCCCACCTTTAGTGGTAAGAAAATTAATTTTGAACTAGTTCTGTCTCCTTATGTAGGAGATGAACCCCCCAAGGAAATCCAAAATTTTGCGAACCATTTTTCTTTTCCTCCGCTCATATTGATAGGAAACAGACAAAACCCGCGAATAAGCGACAATTTTTCTCTTTATAATACTATTGCGAAAAACCTGGTCAGTGAATTTGATATAGAAGAATTATTAGATATGTCCTATCTTGAATGGGTACGGAAGGTAAACGAAAATTTTGATCCAGAAGTTGATGGGAAAGTTAAACCAAAACCATTGAATCTCAGTCTGAAATTGATGATTCGATTGCTAATTGACGGAATTAGGGGCAGATGATCAATTATTTGTAGATTTGATGATTATTTAATATTAGAGGTTATTTTATGAAAGGTACAATGAGAGCATTAGTGTTTCCAGAACCATGGAACGTAAAGTTAATAGACGTCCCCATTCCCAAATGCGGTCCCAATGATGTATTAGCAAAAATGGTTTCAGTAGGGATCTGCGGAAGTGATGTCGGGATTTTTGAAGGAGGTCATTGGATTGAAGCCCATGAGCCTGGTGGTCACGGTCATGAGACAGGAGCTATTGCAGTGGAAGTAGGTGAAAATGTGGATGGAATCGAAATAGGTGATCATTTAGCGCGAATGGGTCAAGGTTATGCCGAATATTCCACATATGTTAACGTGATCGGACATGGAAAAGACGAGAAGACAGGAGCAGGCCCTATCGTAAGAAATGATATGAAAATGGACGAGATTTCCTTTGCTGACGCCGTTGGATGTGCGATTAATTGTTTCGAAAGAGCTGAATTTGAGCGGATTGAAGGAACCCCGAAGGCTGTAGTGTTTGGACTTGGACCCATTGGCTTAATCCTTACCCAGATCCTATTGAATAATGGAATCGATGTTGCCGCCTCAGAACCATATCATCATAAGCGAAGTTTGGCTGAAAAATGGGGTGCTGAAACGTTTGATCCGAATGAATTCACCCGTCCTACCCATGGCAATTATACTGTAGTTGATGAGATCTCGAAAGAATTTGGGGTCCCTCATGCTGTATTTGAAATGGTGGGTTTGAATGAAACATTACTGGATGCAATAGATTTAGTGAAACCCGGTTATCGTGTGGTGGTATTTGGCGCGCAAAAAATGCAATACATCCCATATGTCAATTGTAGAAAAAAGGGTGTAGAATTGGTTTATCCCGAAGCGATGGTAAATTCGAAAGCCGAAAAGGATTATTGGGATGAAGCACTTGATATGATTGCCTCAGGAACGTTAGACCTCGAAAGCTTGATCACTAAACGGATTACGCTCGAAGAAGCAGTGGATGCTTTCAAATATTATAATAGAGAAGAATGGATTAAAATGATAGTTGAGCCTCAAAGAAAATAATATAGTATTATTTTTTTATTGTTATTTCCTATTTTTCAGATATAAAAGATCTAAAAAAATTAAAAAAAATAATGGTTATTTTAGTTTATTTGTCCATCTTTAATGTCTCTTTAACAATCATGAAGAGTGGAATAGAAATTAAGAAAAATATAGCTCCGGGAATAAAGATATAAATCGGTGTAAATATCTCCGCAACTAATCCTCCAAAAATACCTCCAATTATTTGCGGCACTGTCAAGGTGATATTAAAAATTCCATAGAATTGACCTCTCTTTCCATCTGGCAAGGTATCTTGAGCCCAAGCGTTTATAATTGTATTCAATCCAAGTAATCCTAATAACAAAAAAGGAGTTAATACTATAAATAGGATTAGTCCGCCTGATGTTATAGAATAAGGTATAAAGAAAAAGGCTATTGAAATTAATAAGATAACTCCAGGCATGAATTTTTTTCTCCCAAACTTATCTGCTAATCGTCCTAAGAGGATAACCCCTAGAACCAGACTTAAAAAGCCAATTCCAATGGCCATAAGTAAATCTACCATACCAAATGGAAATAATTCGGAATCTGTGAGGAGAGGAAATAGATACGCCATTACGCATCCAATTCCTGTTTGATATATTGAGGTCGCAACAATTACTCTAAAAAAATTTTTTTGATTTTTTAAGAGAGATATATCAATTAATTCTTTTAGCTCTGTGGAAAATTTCTTTTTTGGAGGTAATTCAGAGGTGGGTCTCTCCTTAATGAAGAAAAAACCAATAACTCCAGAAACTAAATATACAATTCCTCCAATTGTTAATACAAGAATATGTGTATTCAATACAACTGTAGGATCCGTAGAACCCAAATCTTCTTCAAAGAGTATGAAGATAACTAATCCAAAAATCAATCCTAGATATGAGACAGCTTGAACTATTCCGTTTGCTCTTCCGCGTTTCTCTAATTCTGCGACGTCAGGAATAAGCGCTCGAGATGCCACTGATACTGCATTTGCAGTAATTCCTATTAACAATACATCAAAAATTATAAGCAGTATATAGTTATTTGAAAAAGCTGCAAGTATCATCCCAATACCCGCAATTATGGAAAATAAAAGAAACGGTCTCCTCCTTCCATATTTAGAACGTGTATTATCACTAATGATTCCCCATACGAAATTCATTATTAAACCGACTGTGGCACTTAATCCAACCATTAAGGTAATAAATAAATAACCTAAATTCAGTACATTTGTTACGTAAGTATTAAAAATGTTCTGTTCAAAGAAATAGAAAAATGTATCCGCAAGCCATAACACTCCAATAATAATCACTTGAAAAAGCACAAATCGACTAAAACCTTCAAGTTCTTTTTTGCCTTCTAAAATATCTTCAGTCATTTCAAATCGTTTTTTTTTTTATTTAATTTAATTTGGAGTCTATACTTTATAAGAATTCTTATTCCTTCTATTAGAT
>SHMW01000040.1 GCA_008080735.1 Promethearchaeota archaeon | reverse complement strand
TCGTCTATTGTAAGATGCAGCCCGCCATGACCCTCTAATCGGGTGACCGGCTCAACTTCTATTTCTTTTACCATTTTATTTGTGCACCTCTTCAGTGAATTTTTTATTCTTAGCTAAGGTGAATTTCTCAAAAGTACCTATATGATCTTTCACTTGAGCAAGTAATTCCTCTTTAGAGAGATTCACATTAAAACCTTTTATTGCAGCATCAGCAAATCGAGATGCTTGGTCATCAACCCATTCAGTCTGACCATAGCAGCCAGTGCAAGGAGCGTTTACCTTAATACATAATCCCCCGCATCCTGCCCTTGTGACGGGTCCCATACAAATATATCCTTGTTCAATAAAGCAATCTTCTTGGTTTGGAAGGCCTTCATAATCTCTCTTAACTTCAGTCATCGTTGAATTACTTCCAATGATTCTTGGACATGTATCACATACGTTAGAGATTTCATGAAAGTCTGGATTATCCTTAAGATATGCGAGCACATTCGTCGCAACCTCTTTTGCCTTGTCGTTTAATTGAGTTAATGGAGTTTCAGCTTCTCCTTTATTCTTAATTTGCTTCAAAATATCTGCGGAAAGATCGAATCCTGCCATGAGTGGTACATTCAAATATAATGACAAGAATTCATACATTGCTTTTCTCTCTCCTGAACTGATATTTGAAAGGTCTTTGGTTTTGTCGATTAATTTATCTGCTCGAACATGTGCAGTTTTTGATGGACCAAAGCAACCAACACATGGATCTCCCTCATTGCCAGGGCATTTTAACGAGCATCCAACACTTGTAATTGGACCAAAACAGAGAGTTCCCGCATCTAATATACATCCCTCCTCATTTAATGGACATTGAGTACAGAAGGAATATTCTTCGTTTGGAAAATCTTTTTGTCCAAGTAAGAATTGAACGGCACTGACAATTTGTTCTGGTTTAGGTGGACATCCTGAAATATATGCATCCACATCTATTACATCATCTACTACTACTAGATAATCTCTAAATCCAGGAACGTGTTCTGTAGGCTCTTTTGGATCATCATCAGTGATACTTTCCGCATCATGGAATTTTCTTTGCACTAACTCTGGTTTTTTCCATTCATTGCCTAAGCCATGAACGTTGCCATAGCAAGAGCAACTTCCGAAACTAATAATTAATTGGCACTTTTGTCTCATGAGTTTTACATTTTCGTAATCCTCATTTGTGCGAATAGAACCTTCGATGAATCCAACTAAGACTTCTCCGTCTTGGCGTGCTTTAAGTGAATCATGTTTGAAATCAACGACTGCTGGCCAGTATACAAATTCTAATGCAGGAAGAACGTCTAACAATCCTAAATGAGCATTTAATAAGGACTGGTGACATCCCCAACAATCAGAAAGTTGCATAAAAGCTACTTTTACTGCCATTTTTCATCATTTATTGTTTGTTTTTTGTTTTTATAATTAGTTTTTTATTTCCTAGTTTATTGCAAGTAGGATGTTTATAAATTATTAAGGACTTTATTAAAAAATTACTCCTATATTAACGAAAAGTAACGTTAGCATTATGGAAGAGAATAATTATTCAAAAAAAATTACTTAAATTAATTTAAACAGTGAATAAATATTCAAAAGATCATCAATACCCCTTTTTGAGGTATTAGAACAAAGAGATAATCTAGAGTGCTTAGATCTCTTTAATTTATAATGATTGTTATGATTTCAAGCACACTACTTTATGAAATATAAATTAATCATTTTATATAAATAATGGATATTTCCTATTCTAAGAGGATTTTTCCTACCCTCATTCACTATAATACTTATAATAGATTGAGCAAGTCCCTTCTTGAGATACCATACAAGGACCAATTGGATTTAATGGAGTACAGACATCTCTAAAGAGTTTACATTCATGGGGATAGATCTTTCCTGTCATCACAAGATGACATGAGCATCCAGGCGGTATATCTTGAGCGTTATCAATTGTGATATCGAACTTTTTATCTGCGTCATATTCTGAATATGCACTCCTAATTTCGAGGCCTCCGTCCATTATTCGTCCAATGCCACGCCATGGAGAGGAAACTGATTTAAATGTGTCAGATATTATTTCTTGTGCAATTTTGTTTCCTTCTGGTTTCACAACACGTTTATACTGATTTAGGGTTTCATATTTTTTACATTTGATTTGGTTTAAAAGCATAAGAATCCCTAATAAAACATCATTCGGCTCGAAACCCGCAATAACATTTGGTACTTTGTAGGAATTTGAAAAGATTTTAAATGGTTGGAGACCAATAATAGTTGCAACATGACCTGGCGAGATAAAACCATCTATATTTAACCGATCAATACTAATTAAGAGTTCTAACGCAGCAGGTATTAATTTATGAGCGCAAATGACGGAAAAGTTCGATGGAGGATCATTTTTAAGTTCATAACCAATTAAGGGAACCGTAGTCTCGAACCCGATGGCAAAAAATATTATTTGCTTATCTGGATTGTCCTTTGCAATTTTAACTGCGTCATTAGGCCCATATACAATTCGGATATCCGCGCCCTCCGCTTTTAACTCTGCTAAGGAGATATTGGTTGCTGGAACTCGTATCATATCTCCAAATGTAGTGATAATAGTGTCATCCCTTCGTCCTAATTGAATAGCCTTATCGATGTCTGCTGCGGGGCATACGCAAACAGGACATCCAGGTCCAGAAACAATTTCCAAAGTTTCAGGAAGAAGGGATCTCAAACCATACTTAGATATGGTGTGCTCATGAGTACCACATACATGCATAAACTTTATAGGTTTATCTATTGTGGCCATATGAGCACGAATGGAATCTACAATCTTTTTTGTAAAATCTTTACTTCTCAGTGCTTTTAAACTAGGAATCTCCATTTTTAATACTGTAATATTTCCTATTTAATAGATTATTTAGTAAAATTATCGCAGAAATTTAAATAAAATTTGTATAACGCATAACATATATATGATAATTCCATATATTGAAAATTGGGGGGGTATATAAGAAAGACTAAAATAGCAAGATTCAGCAAATCCGTGGAATTGGCTCCCCTAGTGGCATATCTATAAAACGAGTACCGCCTACAATAGTTTCCAACAAAACGCGTTTCGGGTTTTCTTTTTTGACTTGTCCAATAATTTGCGCGTCCCTTCCATTCTCAACTGAACGTATAAGATTAAGGATTTCATCTGCAAAGTTTGGATCTACTGCTAAAAGAGCCCTTCCCTCACTCGCAATGTTGTAGGGATCCAATCCTAACATATCGCATATAGCCCTCACTTGTTTTTTAATCGGAACACTTTCCTCTTCAATCCAAATACTTACATCTGATTTAGTTGCCCAGTGATTCAGCGCACCTGAAATCCCTCCACGTGTCGGATCTTTCATAGCGTGAATATGGTTTTTCTTGATATGATTTTTTAAAATTCCAATAGTATCACTAAGCAAGCTTACATCTGATTTCAAGTCTGTAGAAATATTTAGACCCTCTCGTTTCGCCATGAGTGCGGTACCGTGATCACCAATACTTCCGGTAATTATTATTTTATCATTTCCTTTAAGACCACTGTCGATTATTTTAACATGATTATCCTTAAGTCCAATACCGGATGTAGAAATAATAATATCGTTTAGACTATTCTTCGGCATTACCTTTGTGTCCCCCGCAATTATTGCTATGTTTGCCTTTTTTGCCGTCTCATTAAAAGATCTTATAATTTTCTCAAGCTTTTCAAATTCAAATCCCTCCTCAATTATTACCGAGGATGTTAACGCAACTGGATCAGCACCCATCATTAACAAATCATTTACCGTGCCGCAAATGCTTAATTTACCAAGGTCGCCTCCGGGAAAAAATAAGGGAAAAACTGTATGTCCGTCTGCCGTCACGACAATTTCTTTATGATAATTCTCAAGAGGGATTGTAGCTCCATCGTCTAATTCTTCTATTCCTATTCCAGTAAGTACTCTTTTGAACTCTATATCCTTCGTAATGAAGCGTATTAACTCCTCTTGAAGGATACCTCCCGCACCATGGGCTAAACGAATTACTTCAGATTTAGGACTTTCATTCATACTCATACTTAACAAAAGGAATGTAGCAAAAAGAATTTTCGGTTTAGATATATATAAGCCAAAATCGGTCTGGAACGATTTTTTCTGATATAATTATGTAAATTAGAAATGAAAAATGTCAAAAATTATATATAGAATACATATAATTATATTCTCTTATTATCTTCCTATAGTCTACTTTATCTATGGACGCGGTCTATTTATTTGATTATTGTATATAGTTATTTGAAGTTAACATAAATTTAATAAATTTTTAGAATCAAAACCCCGTAAAGTTGATTAATATGGAATCAAAACCTATAAAAGAAGAAGATATAACAAAAAAGACAACTCCCATTATACGTTTTACCCCCGAAAAAGTAATGGAATTTTTAGAACTCTTAAATAGTCGATCCGATGAATAAACTTAATTTATGTTTGTTTTTTTTAATCATTTCTTACATTTTTAGGAGATAATTATAAAAATCCTTTTGTAAATCATATTTTTCATTTTTACATGAAAAGTTCCTATTATGAGATCCTTTTTAGCTAAAATAATCTAATTTATTAGAAAATAGGTGTTATTCTAATTGAATGAGTATAGAAACCGTAGAGATAAATATAACGGGTATCGTCCAAGGAGTTGGGTTTCGACCTTTTCTATTCAATTTAGCACGAAACCATAATCTCAATGGGTATGTTTTGAATAGGGGGAATGCGGGAGTTAGATTAGTTTTACAAGGAAAACCAACACAAATTTCACAATTTGTTAAGAATGTTGAGAAAAGCAAGCCAAGTATCTCCTACATCGAAAATATAGGTGTGAACAAGCTAACTAATTCAGTGAAATATACTAACCTTGAAATTCGAAAGAGCGAAAAAGGTCGGGGAATAAGCTTAACATTACCTCCAGATGTTGCTGTTTGCGAAGACTGTTTAAAGGAGATGAGAGAACCTAAATTAGATAGATATTATCAGTATCCATTTATCGCATGTGCCGTATGCGGTCCTAGATTTACAACTGTGAAGTCTTTACCATATGACAGAAAACGAAGCACAATGCAACAATTCCCTTTTTGTGATGAGTGCCTCGCAGAGTACCAAGATTTTGATAACCGAAGATTTCATGCTCAAACCTATGCATGTTCTGTATGTGGACCAAATTATCGACTATATGACTATGACAGAGCAGAGAAAAGAGAGAAAACATCTATAAATGCGATTCTGAGAGACACAGCTAAAAGAATCAATGGGGGGGATATTGCAGCTGTTAAAGGTATTGGAGGAGTCCATCTTGTATGTGCGGCGGATGACGAACAAATTATTCAGAAATTACGTAAAAGAAAGAGAAAACGGAAGTATAAACCATTTGCACTAATGATTCCGAATCTTAATACAATAGAACAATATTTCAAAATTTCTGATACTGAGAGAGAAATAATAACATCATTTAGAAGACCGATCGTATTATTAGAAAAAAAAAGAACTTTTGATCAATCCAATATAAGCGATTTAGTCGCTCCCGGATTAAATAATATTGGATTTATGCTTCCTTATACCGGGATTCATTATCTCATTTTTAATTATATTGGGGATAAACCTTTAATATACACAAGCGGCAACAAATCAAATATCCCTATGGGGATTGAAAATGATAAGATCATAAATCAATTACAAGGTATCGCAGATTTCTTTCTATTACATAACCGGACAATCTATCAGAGAGCTGATGATAGTGTTTTACGTGTTCATGCTAATAAAACGAAATTAATTAGACGGTCGCGTGGTTATGTTCCAGAATATATTCCACTTCCATTTCAAGTAGAAATTCCGGGTGCTTTGGCAACGGGACCCGAGTTAAATTCTACGGGGGCGGTTCTAAGGAGAAATCGAATATTTCCCACGCAACATATCGGAAACACAACCAATCTCGAGACCTTTCAATTTCTAAAAAAAGCTCTATTTCATATGAAAGATTTATTACAGATTAAGAAGGAAGAAATTAGATTTATTGCTTATGATGCTCACCCTGCGTTTATTTCTACACAATATGCGCGGGAATTATCTGAGGATTATCAAATTCCGTCATATCCAGTTCAACATCATTATGCTCATATATTGGCATTAATGGCCGAAAATAGTATAAAACCTGAAGAGAAAATAATAGGAATTAGTACTGATGGTGTTGGATTTGGAAGTGATGGAAATATCTGGGGAGGGGAGATTTTACTTGCCTCGTATTATGATTCCAAGAGACTTGGGCATTTAGAATATCAACCAATGATTGGAGGAGATAGGTGTACAAAATATCCTGCGCGCATGGCAGCGTCAATTATCTTAAAAACTTTTGGGATAGATAAATCAAAGCTATTATTTGATAAATTAAAATTATCGAATGACTTAGAATATGGGGAAACAGAATTAAACACCCTTATAAATCAATACGCCAATTCTAATAACAAATTTCCTGCAGAAAATATACCCTTGTCAAGTTCCACAGGTAGAATATTTGATACGGTTTCATATTTATTGGGTGTGGGTAGGCTGAAAACATACCGAGGCGAACCCGCAATGCGACTAGAAGGATTAGCAGCTAGAGGAAACCCCGACAGTGTTAATTTAAAGATAAAATATTCGGATGAACATGGAATTTCGGTTATAAATACTTCTGAATTAATCGGGGAAATTTTAAAATTAATTCAAGAGAAAAAAAATAATAAAGCGGATATCGCCGCAAAATTTCAAGAAGAAATCGGAAATGTGTTTGCTCGAGTCGCTATTGATAAAGCAAATAAATTTGGAATTACCAAAATTGGTCTTTCCGGGGGAGTCGCTTACAATTACTCCTTTTCAAATGCAATCAAACAAAAGATTTCTGAGGCAGGCTTAAAGTTTTTAGAACATGAGTCGATACCACCGGGAGATGCGGGAATAAGCTCGGGACAAGTCATTCATGGAATCTTTATGTACAAGAAGGAGAACTAAATCTCTTCTTATTTGAATCTGATTTCTCTTGATGGAATTGTTTCATTTATATATATTCTATTCATCATTTCATAGTAAATTTGAAAATAACCCTTTGCTTAATTCTGTTCAATTTTTATAATTCTTGATTTTCTATATATACACAATTCTATAATCTATATAGACCCAAATCATTAAGTATTATCTCAATAATTAAAGATTTTAAATAATAATAGGTTGAAATATTAAATAAGTAAAACTTAAAGTGAAAAAAATGGTTGAGCTTATCGAATACATAAACGGAATTCTGACTATTCTTTTTGTCATTATTTCTGTGGCGATTGGATTAATAATCATCAGTAAGTATCGAAAAAAAAAAGAACGGCAATATTTATATTTCGGTCTATTTTGGGCAGGTATGACTACACCATGGTGGCCCCAGATTGTCATTTTTATTAATTTCCTATTGACTGGAACAGTAATTCAAATGACCTTTTGGGTAATTTTAGGGGTAGCATTTCTTCCATTTACTGTCATTGTTGGAATAATGGCCTATTTAATCGTTTTACCCATTGAAGAGAACAAAAAACAAATTATTAGAGTGATTACCTACTCCCCAAACATTATTTATGAGATTTTTTTATTATTCGCGATATTTTTGGGGAACATCGAAATCTGGATTGCCGAACATGATCCATTAGGAGAAGAAGGAGCGTTTGTAATAGATTGGTCATATTTAAGCATTCCATACTTCATATTGAGCTTAATATTCTTTTTAATTTTTGGACTCTGGTTTTCTCGTTTATCAATGAAATCAGATAATCCAGAAGTTAAATTAAAAGGAAAATTCTTGTTTATTGCGTTCATATCTTTCGCAGTCGGAACAATGATCGATTTCATCATACCCAGTCCATATATCTATATGGTTGCTAGATTGATATTGCTTTCTAGTTCAATTGAATTCTATGCCGGTTTATTGCTTCCCAGATGGATAGCTAATTTATTAATAGAGAGAGAATAATAAGTCAATATCGAATATTTAAACTCAAATTAGATAGAAACTTTTTTTTTTTAATCATTTTTTTTCATATTTAACATTTCAAATTTGAAAATAAGATATTTCAAAATTATAAAACTAAATAAAAACAAATTACTAAATAAAAAAATGCAAAAATTAAATCAATCGATAAAAGAAGAATATGATGTAGCTATAATCGGAGCAGGTAATGGTGGTTTAGTAGCGGCTACTCAATTAGCTTTAGAGGGACAAAAAATAATTCTTTTTGAACAACATAACCTTCCAGGTGGTTTTGCAACCAGCTTTGTCCGAGGAAGATTCGAGTTTGAAGCATCGCTCCATGAATTATGTGATTATGGTCCAGAATCAAATAAGGGAGGGATTAGGAAATTGTTTGAAGAACTTGGAATAGACATCCCTATGGCGAAAATTCCAGAGGCCTATCATTTGATCTCCACAGATCAAAATGATAGGTTCGACATCACAATACCTTTTGGAGTTGACGAGTATATTAATTGTATTGTAGAAGAAGTACCAGAAAGTGAAAAATCTGTTGAAGAATTTGTTAGATTATGCAAAGAAGTTCACGAAGCATTAAATTATATTCGAGAATCGAAAGGAAATCCAGATAAAAAAATATTGATGAGTGAATATGGAAATTTTTTACGAACGGCGGCATACAGTTTGGATGATATTTTAGAAGCATTAGAAGTACCACCAAAAGCTCAAAAAATTATCAAAGGATATTGGGTATATTTAGCAATCCCAACAAGTAGAATAAATTTCACTATTTATGCGGCAATGGTGTACTTTTTTCTCTTACGAGGGGCATTTATCCCGATACATCGCTCCTCGGGATACACGATGGCTTTAGAGAAAAAGATAAGAGATCTTGGTGGTAAAATCGAATTTAATACAAGAGTTGAAAAAATTCTGCTTGAAGATGGAAAGGTTAAGGGATTGGAGACTTCCAAAAGAGACAGAATCAAAACGGATTTTGTTATTTCCAACGCTTCTCCAACTCTCGTTTATAATAAGCTCATTTTTCCAGAATCAGAAAGACCAGAAATTGGTTATAAGTTTATAAATGCCCGAAAACATGCGATAAGTTGTTTTGTTGTGTATCTTGGGTTGAATAAATCAGCAGAAGAATTAGGATTAAAAAATTATAGTTATGTTATTTCAGATAATATGGATACTCAACAAATATATGATTCTTTTGGTAAACTAGAATGTCCTACAATCCAAGCATCAATTTGTCTAAATAATGCGATCCCAGATTGTTCTCCAGAAGGAACCTGTATAGTTAGTATTACTTCATTTTTTAAGCCGGGAGTTTGGGATGCAATAAATAAAGAGGAATATTTTAATCTTAAAGATAAAATTGCGGCAGAACTAATAGAAAAATTCGAAAATGCAACCAATACGCATCTATCTGAATATATAGAAGAAATTGAAATTGCAACCCCTGAGACATATTCAAGATATACGGGAACTTATAAAGGTGTGACGTATGGCTATGAGGTTGATTCCTGGGATTCCACTTTACCCCGATTAATGAGAATGGCTGAGGAACGATTTATTGATGGTTTAAAAATATGCGGTGGTTTTTCGTTTCAAGGTGTTAGCTATACAAATTCGTTATTGTCTGGGCAAATTACTGCATTACTCACTTTACAAGAATTACAAGAAGGAGGAAAAAAAAATGAGTGAAAAAGATGAATTAAAAGTAAAGATAAAAGGAAAAATTAGAGACTTATTAGCATTTTCAAAACTAACCAAAACTCGAGAAAAAAAATTTGAAAAAGCTTCAGCTAAACCTATTGAAAAAGACAATCTGAAAGAATTAGCCGAAAATTTACATCCCGATTATCAACATTTAATTATTGATAAAATAATAGACAATACAAAATCAACCAAAACCTTTAGATTTATTCCCGATTCTGAGTTTAATGAAGACCTCGCATTATTTCGGGCAGGACAGTACTTAAGTTTAAAGGTGAATGTGAATGGATATGAAATCACCAGACCATATACTATATCATCATCACCAAGCGAAGCTTTAGCGGGATTTTATGAGATCTCTATTAAAAAAGAACAAAATGGATTTTTAACGCATTTTATTTGGGAAAATTGGAATGTAGGAACTAAAGTCACAAGTTCGGGACCACAAGGTTTATTTTATTATCAACCCCTAAGAGATTCAAGAAATATAGTTGCAATCGCAGGAGGAAGCGGTATAACAGCATTCCGTTCTATCGCCAAAGAAATTTCAGAAGGTAATTTGGATATAAATTTAACTATTTTATATGGATGTAGTGAGGAGGATGACATTCTATTTTATGATGAATTGAAAAGATTAGAGTCAAAGAATCCAGGTAAAATAAAATTAGTAATTGTCCTTAGTTGTGATGAAGTTAGCTTAGAAGGATGCGAAATGGGATTTATAACTTCAGATCTTATTGAGAAATATTCAGATGTTAAAAAGGATACTTATTTTATATGTGGACCACAATTGATGTATGAATTTATAGATGATGAGATTTCCAAATTAAAAATTCAGCAAGATAGAATTAGAAAAGAAATGTACGGAGAAATTAAAGGAATAACAAAATTTCCCAATTATCCTAAGGAAAAAGCAGATAAGATGTTCAATATTAGAGTTATGATAGGAAGTGAGATTAAAGAAATTCCCGCAAAAGCTACCGAAACAATTTTAGTCTCTATGGAAAAAGCTAAAATTGCACCTCCATCAAGCTGCCGTTCTGGTGAATGTGGATTTTGCAGATCATATCTTATTTCAGGCGATATTTTTGTTTCCCCAAAATCAGATGGGAGAAGAGAAGCAGATAAAAAATTTAACTTTTTTCACCCATGCTCTTCTTATCCTCTCTCAGATCTAGAAATAGAAGTTCCTAGAAGAAAATAACAGTCTTCAATTCTTTTTTTTTTATTTTTGATTATTTGGCATTCTATTTATTAAGAATTGCTTAAATTTTCAAAAAGTTTGTAGTTTTAGCAATTTTTAAATATTTCAAAAATAAATAATAATAAAAAGGAAAATATCATCAAACATGTGATTATTGTTGACTCTAAAAGAAGCCCCACCATTAGAGCAGATTATCGAAACCATTAGAAAGAATGAGAACTTAGATTCAATCGCGGGCCTTGTCTGCTTGAATAGTCTTATAATTAATAGCTCTATTGAGGAAATTTTAAAATTTATTGATAAAAAAGGAATCAAAATTCCAACAAAGAAGGTATATACAAGATTAGAATTATTACGACATATTTGCCTTCATTATTATATTCTCTATATTAATAACGAACATCTCCAGGGAAATTTTGGAAGTACTTTGAATTATATCGGACAGGAAATGTGTAGGGATGAATCTTTTGAATTATATTTATATAGTATTGATTTTCTTTCCAAACAAGATCTTATTGACGCATTTAGCGATTGGTGTGCTGATTTGGGTATAAGTGTGTACGATGCAAGGAAAGTAAATGACGAAAATACCGTAGATCTTTATTTGGTAAGAAGAACTCCTTTATTGAGAACAGAAACGGTTTTTGTAAGAACGGCACATGAAATGGATGCACACGAATATGAACGAACCTTACAGCTTATCAGGAATACATCAAAATATGCAACTTGGAATGTTTTTGTTACAACTCCTCTTGCGGTCTATAAAATTGGATTAGAGAAAATGGTCAATGATATGGAACAAGCAAATGTTTGGTTATACATAATAGACCCAATAAGAAAAAATATTCATGGAATTATTAAAGGCAAGAAATCTAAAGACTATGATTCAGATTTACGAGATAAATTCATTGAAGGGCTTCCAAGAGAGCCAATCAGAGCTCAGACCCGTTTAAAAGACATTTCCACTTTCGAGTTTAATGAAAAACAATCCTATAGTCCAGATGATTATTGTACATTTGATTTACTCGACGTGCTTGAGCATGATAGATTAGTGAGTGCACCGGAGGAAGAATCAAACTATTCCCAGATATTTCGGAATCTGATGATAATTGAAAGAAAATCTGGAGTCCCTATATTCTCATATTCAAGTGAAAAAGTGAAAGATCAAATTTTATTTTCTGGCTTCTTAAGTGCGATGGATGATTTTGTCTCACAAATAGGAGATACGACTTCTTTAAAAGAAATTAATTATAAGGGATTTTATGTCCAAGCAGCATACGGGAAAAATGTGAAAATGGCACTCTTTCTATCTGACCAAGCAAATAATAGTTTAAAAGAACGCGTGGATTTCCTCCTTGAATATTTTGAAACTCATTTTTCTGAGGAAATAAAACAATTTAGAGCTTCGGGTGATACTTCACTCCTTAAAGATGATATAATTCTTCCCATTGTTCGGCAATTTTTAAATATTTAGCATTCTTCTTTTTGACGTGAAAAAATTAATTAATTATAAAATAACTTTATAAATTCATTAGAAACATAATTTAACTTAATAGTAGAAAATTATTCCAATACGAAAATGGAATCATTAGATAATACAATTCAAGAATTAAAAGATAATTACGAAAAAAAGAACGGGTTAATATGCCTAAACTGCCTTTTTAATAAGAGTAGGTTTGAAGAGATTGAGCAATATATTGAAAAACATGATATTTCTACTCCCGAATTCGACAAACCTTCAAAATATGGGTATTTGAGAAGTATCGCTGCTCACCATTATCAAGAGTATACCCAGAATGAAGAGATTCAATCGAAATTTAAAAATCCAATTATATATATTGGGAAAAAAATCCTTCAAGAAGAGAAATTAAAACATTATCTCACGCGGTTCGATTTTTTCGCACGGCAAGATCTCATTGACGCATTTAGCGATTGGTGCGCTGATATCGGAATAAGCGTATACGACGCGTCAAAGATTAATAATAAAAATATCGATTTATACCTAATAAGGCGAACTCCTTTATTAAGGAGTGAGGCAGTTTTTATTCGAACAGGTTCTCAACTTGATGAGGAAAATTACAAAAATACATTTTATCTCATAAATGAAGCATCCAAATTGGCAACTTGGACAGTATTTGTCACCACACCTTTAGGAGTTTACAATATTGGGTTAGATAGGATGATTTCTGATATGGAAAAACTTGATACATGGTTATATGTCGTTAATCCCTTACATAAAGAAATTTGGGGAATTACCAAAGGAGGTAAAGGTAAGGATTATGACTCTGATATGAGGGATGCCTTCATCGAAAAATTACCAAAAGAACCAATACGAGCGCCCTCGAAAGTGATAACGATTTCAAAATATCATTTTGATGATGATGATTCCTATAAGTCAAAGAATTTTTCACTTTTTGAAATATTTACTGAAGAAGAGATGGAACAAATTCAAGAAGAGACGAAAATTGAACACAAATACAGAGATATTTTTCGCAATCTGATGATAATCGACAAAGATTCTGGACTACCTCTAATATCATATTCGAGTGAGGAACAGCCCTTAGATAAGGTGTTAATATCGGGGTTTTTAACAGCAATGGACAATTTTGTATCGGAAATCGGTGGAACTTCATCTATGAAGGATATCAATTATAAGGGACTTTATGTTCAAGCTGCCTATGGGAAAAATGTTAAAGCTGCTTTATTTCTTTCCGATCCAGCAGATAAGAGTTTGAAGGAGCGTTTAAATTATTTGGTCAATTATATAGAGACTCATTACGATAATGAAATCCAAGAATTTAGAAAAACGGGTGATTCATCAATGGTTGATGAAAAGAAACTTAATCCATTAATAATAGAGATATTAGACGTCTAAAATATTTTTTATTCTGTTTTTTGTATATTTTATGTGAAATTATTTGACTAAAAGAATTAATCTATAATATCATATTTTACTAATAGAAAAATAGTAATAGAAATACGATAGATGATATGATTCAAATGTCAGATTATAAGAGAATTATTCCCTGTCTTGATGTCAAGGATGGACGAGTCGTGAAAGGCATTCAATTTGTTAATCTCCGGGACGCGGGAGATCCAGTCGAGTTCGCACAATACTATGAAAAAGAGGGTGCTGATGAGTTAGTATTTTTGGATATTACTGCCACCATAGAAAAGCGGAAAACTGTGAGAGATCTTGTAGAAAAAGTTGCGGATGCGATAAATATTCCATTTGCAGTTGGAGGAGGTATAGGAAGTATGGAAGATGCTGATAATATATTAAATGCGGGAGCAGATAAGGTTTCTATAAACACCGCAGCAGTGAAAAATCCCAATTTATTATCAAATTTATCCAAAGAATATGGTTCTGAACGATTGGTTTCTGCAATAGATGCGAAGAGAATATATGTAGATGACCAAAAAAAAGCAACAGACAAGATATTAGCTAAATTAGATGGAGGATATTGCTGGTTTGATCTCTTAACTCATGGGGGGACTAAATCAACTGGAAAGGATGCAATAAAATGGGCTTTAGAAGTGAAAAATCTTGGAGCAGGAGAAATATTACCCACATCTAAAACTTTTGATGGAACTAAAGAAGGGTATGACTTGGAAATGACACGATCGATGGCGGATAAAACAGGACTGCCGATTATTGCATCTGGAGGGGCGGGAAGTCCTCAGCATATTCTAGAGGCTTTTACTATAGGAAATGCCGATGCGGCGCTGGCAGCCTCTATATTCCATTTTCGAGAATACTCGATAAAGCAAGT
Source organism: Promethearchaeota archaeon (assembly GCA_008080735.1). Taxonomy (GTDB): domain Archaea; phylum Asgardarchaeota; class Lokiarchaeia; order Sigyniarchaeales; family SOKP01; genus TEKIR-8. The sequence continues at coordinate 21,557 of SHMW01000040.1, read as the reverse complement.
AAAAGAGTATTGCATAAAAAATGGTGTTAATATGGAGTTATGAAGGAGATTTTTAACCTTTTTAATCTAATTTTATTCTATTTTTATTAATTCACTTCCAACATGCTCATAAATATTACTTATATCAATTAAATGAGTATAACTTCTTATTAGACTAATTCTTGATAATTTATTTCACAAAAGCTAAAATATCTTGGACAATATAGCTAATTATAATACGATTATCTGAAACTTCATTATAAAATGGTTTTAACTAAGCGGATTATACCATGTCTGGATGTGACTGAAGGAAGAGTCGTAAAAGGCGTGAAGTTTGTCAAATTGAAGGATGCAAGGAAGAGTCGTAAAAGGCGTGAAGTTTGTCAAATTGAAGGATGCAGGAGACGCCGTTGAGTTGGGAAAATTATATGATAAGCAAGGAGCCGATGAACTCGTGTTTTTAGACATTACAGCATCTTCAGACAAGCGTAAGATCTTAAAAAATTTGGTAGAACGCACAGGAGAGCAAGTCTTTATTCCTTTTACTGTTGGAGGAGGTTTACGCACCGTAGATGATATAAAAGAGATTTTAAGAGCGGGTGCTGATAAAGTGTCACTAAATACTGCAGCAGTAAAACATCCTGAAATTATAAAAAAAAGTGCGAAAATTTTTGGCTCTCAATGTATAGTCACTGCTATTGATGCAAAGAGAGTATATGTAGATTTTCCTGAACAAGCTGAGGATAAAATTGTGATTAAAACACAAAATGGAAGATATTGCTGGTGGGAAGTTTATATCCACGGAGGAAGAACTTCCACTGGGAAAGATGCCGTTAAATGGGGAAAGGAAGCGCAGGCTCTTGGTTCAGGGGAGATATTACTTACGAGTATGGATAGAGATGGAACCTATGATGGATACGATTTAGAACTTACCAAAATCTTTAGCGAAAGCTTAGAAATCCCAATTATTGCGTCGGGGGGAGCTGGGAATCCTCAGCACATTGCCGAAGCATTCATTCAAGGGAAGGCAGATGCAGCGCTTGCGGCGTCTATTTTTCATTATGATGAATATTCAATTAAGAAAGTGAAGAAAGTCTGTAAAAGTAAAGGGATTCCAGTGAGGCTATAAAAAATGTCTTTTTATATCGCTATAATTGATTATGGGATGGGAAATCTAAAAAGCGTAAGTAAATTATTAGATTTTCTCAAAATTAGTAATACTATTACTTCTGATCCAGAATATATTCTTAATGCGGATGGAGTTATCTTACCTGGAGTCGGAGCATTTGGGGATGCGATGGAAAATCTTAGAGATAAGGGATTAGTTTCCATAATTGACGAGATTGTAAGAGAAGGAAAACCTTTATTTGGAATTTGTTTGGGGCTACAACTATTGTTTACAAAGAGTTATGAGATGGGGGAATTTTTGGGATTAGGCTATATTCCAGGTGAAGTAATCCCTTTTGATAAATCAAAAGTGGGAAAAATACCCCAGATCGGATGGAATAGTGTAAATCTCAAAAAAAAAGACCATTATTTAATTAATAATATCCCAAATAATTCTTATTTCTATTTTGTGCATAGCTTTTACTGTGTGCCAGAAAATGAGGGTGCTATTTTAGGACAAACGCAATATGGTGAGATTACCTTTTGTTCAATTGCTAGGAAAGAGAATATTGTGGCGACACAGTTCCATCCAGAAAAATCCAGTACGCTGGGTATTCAAATGTATAAAAATTTTGTGGAATTTTGTAAAAAATGAGAATCCAATTTGTTTTTAAAAGTTTAACAGCGATTGGCTTTAATAGATTGTTCTAATTCGGATATCTTTTCAACAGACTTCAATGGATATTTACCAGTGAGACATGCTTTGCATAATTCACTTTTCAATCCAATGGCATCTTTGAGATCTTCCACCGTCTGGTATGCTAAAGTATCGGCTTCAATAATCTGTCTAATTTTTTCAACATAATCCTCTTCTCCATACTCTTTAAAGCAGCTGCCAGCAATCAATTCTTCCCGAGTTGGGAAATCAATACCCATATAACAGGCACTAATGACTGGGGGACAACTGATTCTCACATTAACAGAGATCGCGCCAGCATTTTTGATTAAGGAGATTATTTGTTTGGTGGTAGTACCCCTCACTATTGAGTCATCAATAAGAATAACATGTTTCCCGTCTACAACACTTTTTATTGGATTGAGTTTTTCTTTTACTGCAGCTTTCCTTTTTTGCTGACCCGGCATTATGAATGTCCTCCATACGTATCGGTTTTTCATTAATCCTTCTACGTACGGTAAACTTGCTTCTTTCGCATAACCCACGGCAGCACTCCTTCCTGAATCAGGCACTGGTACTACTATTGCGTTTTCTCTAAAATGTGGATTGTCTAAAAGGGAATCTCTCTGAGCCAGCTTCTGCCCCATTCGCAATCTTGCTTCTGCAACGGAAACGCCATCGATAATAGAATCTGGGCGAGCAAAATATACAAATTCAAACTGACATACTGCAGTTTTATCCGATTTTAAAACTAGTTCACTATGGATATCTTTTTGGTGGCTTAGGTGTACGATTTCACCAGGCTCAACATCCCTTAAAAAAGTAGCTCCTACGGAGTCTATTGCACAACTTTCCGATGCAACAAAATAGAGATTTCTTGTCTCGGTCTTTTTTTCTCCAATGCATAATGGCTTAAACCCTAAGGGATCACGGATTCCATAAATATCCCCATTTGAGGTTAAAAGTACTAAGGAATATGAGCCATCCAAAAATCTGGAGGTTAATTTCAATATTTCCGGCCAATTTTCAGTGCCAAGAGAGATGGAAGCAATCAATTGAGCTATTACTTCGGTATCAGTATTGGTGACAAATACTCTGCCCATATCTTCCATCTTATCCTTAATCTCCTCGTAATTAGGGATTGTTCCGTTAAAGGCAAATGAGAATTCGATTTCATTGTTTTTGAAATGATATGGTTGGATGTAATCTTGGGAATTGTAATCTTCTGAACCCGTCGTGGCATATCGATTATGACCGATTCCCACATTTCCCCAATACTGAGAAAGCCGTTTATTATTTAAAACTTTTGAAACTAATCCTTTTTGCTTATAGGTATAAATTTTCCCTCCCGTTTTTAGCACTGAAATGCCAGTTGACTCTTGACCGCGATGCTGGAGAGAAATTAATCCTTTATAGAGATATTTTGCCACTGAGAATCCAATATCATCACAGGTAACGCCAAAAACAGCACAATTTTCTCTTGGTTTATCCATATTGGAGGTAATTCTATGATTTAGGCGCATTTTAATAGAAGAACAAGACAAAACTTTACTTTTCTATTTAATTATAGTAATTATAATTTTACAATTAGTCTAGTGTTTAATAATTTTTATTAGTTGTTTTAATACTTAATTAATAAATAGAACGAATCTCGTGATTAAAATAAGTACTGAAAATAACTATTTAGCATTCGTAATATTAGTGGGAGGTAAAAGTAGAAGATTTGGTGAAGATAAAGGTCTATTTGAATTTCGAAGAAAACCGCTTATTGATTACCAAATCGAAACCCTAACAAAATTCCCCTATAATATCTTTATCATCGCTCACACGAGTCAGCAAGTACAAGAATATATTGAAAGAGTTAATTATGAAGATATCACCGGATTTATACTTGACGAATTGGGTGATACTGTAGTGAGCGATGTTCGATCACCCATGATTGGATTATATTCTGCATTCCTTGAACTAGAAAAGTTATCCTATCAAAAGATATTTGCAATCTCATGTGATATGCCACTTATTCAACCACCAGTGGTAGATTTGCTGATAAATGAGTCATATAATCATGATGCTGTTATCCCCATTTGGAATAATTGGTATGTTGAACCACTTTTCGCTATATATCCTATTAGTAAGGGATTAAAAGTCTCTCGAGAATATATTTTGAAAAAAAAATTTAAGCTTACAAATTTAATTAAAAAAGAGTGGGACGTGAATTATATTTCTATAGAAAACAAGATTAAGGCTATAGATAAAAAGCTATTGACTTTCTTAAATATTAATCGCGTTGAAGATTTAAACATATTAAAATATAAATACAGAATCGAAAAGAAAAAAAATAAATAAAGAAAATTTGAATTAATAATACTCTTCTCTCGGAAGTATGCCAGAAACAATCCCCAGAACTCCGCCAGCAACTAAAAGATATGTTCCCAAACCAACATCTCCTAATTGAACTAAAAATGGAAAAACGACGCTCTTCCGATCTATCCCCATATTGCTCTCCTAGAAATACTAGTGAAAAGAAAAATGTTAAATTCCCGAAAATATCAGATGGACCGTAAAAAACGATTAAATAGATAACTCCAATCGTTAATGGAAATAATGAAAAGATAATGATTGCTACTCTGCTTTTAATTCCAATTAATTGGAGCACTCCCGCGGCTAGGAAAATTAAAAATAACACTATCAGCAAATAGTAAAGAATTATATTTAAAGAAAGTCCTGTAGCATAAGTTTCTGCATCTGCAAAAAGCGTATCAAGATCTACAACAAATCCAACTCCAGAACCCACAGCTCCAGTACTACCCCATAATGCAAATACCCAAGTTCCGAGTATTGTAAGTAAACCAGCTAAAATAGCTAAATATTTTCCAGCTCCCATGATTTATATACCTTTTTTAAGATTTATTTTTTTTTAAGTTACATTTTAATTTTGTAATATAAAAACCTTTAGAATATAGACTTTATATATATAATTTTTCTAAAAAAAGAGTTACTTTAAAAAATTCAATAAATTCTATAATGGAAGCTAAATACTCAATAAGAATAAAAATTAAATATTCAGAATCTCTACTATATAAAGATGGAACAACAAAAATATTTAGCAATAGTTATTCTAATTGGTGGGAAAAGCAATCGCTCTGGATATGAAAAAGGAACAATTGAATTAGACGGAAAACCTCTCATTTTGCATCAAATTGAAACCTTAGCAGAATTTGATGAGGATATTTTTTTGGTTGGAAATTCAGATGACCAAATCTCTAGAATAAAGAGAAATATAAAATTCCCCAAAGAAGTGAATTTTATCGTAGACGATCGAGATTTCTTTCCTTATCCGGGAATCTTTACCCCTATGATTGGGATCTATTCTGCTTTTAAGCAATTGAATCAAAAAGGATTTCAAAAAGCATTTTTACTTTCTGGTGATGCTCCTTTAATAAGATCGGATGTTATCAAATATATGATTAAAGAATCGAAGGGATACGATTGTGTAATACCACGATGGATTAATGGGTTTTTAGAGACTCTTTTTGCAATATATCCAATACCCCAAACCTTTCAAAACTCTAAGCAAATAATCCAATCTCAGAAACATTATGCCCTTACCAAATTATTAGATGAGGAGTGGAATATAAATTATATCTCAGTCGAAAAGGAATTGAAAGATATGGACACAAAATTGCTTAGTTTGTTCAATATAAATGGCCCAATTGATATTGAAAAAATTACCACCGAATATATAAAAGAAGATTAATCTCTGCGTTATTATGCAGATTTCCTTCCACTCGATAAAATTATAAACTTTTTGAAAAAGATATCATTCATATAATTAGGAGTGTCTGATTTTTATTGATGGTGATAATAATATGAGTGAAAATATAGAATGGGAAAAAATTAAGGAAGATATGAAAAAGGCTATCAATTTGACCATTGATCAAGAGAAAAATCAAGTAAAAATAGAGATATTAGATAAGGAATTGATAGATAACCAATTGAGTGGAAATTTTATTCAAAATGAAGTATCTTTACAACAATTACTGAAAGGATATGTTGAAGATAAAACCATTAAGCCCAAGATAACGATAAATCAAGAAAGGAATCATATTCTCTTAGATTTTAATAATCAGCAAGATGCTCACACAATCTATAATTTTTTTGAGAAATTCTTTTTCGGAGATATCCTCAAAACTATGGTTGAAGCTCTCTTTGGAGCATTTGGTGGGATTTATGGAAATGAGAGATAAACGAGAAAAGCTAGGATGCGAAAATCTTATATAAACCCATTTTCATAATATTTGACCATCTGAGAACCCGATTTAATCCAATCTTCTTTTCCCTTCTTGAAAATGATTTCTGCGCGTTCATTGGCGTTATCAAGAATCTCTTGTACATTGAAATCTATTAATTGGCTTTCGAGCATAATAGGTTTTCCATTAATAATAACGTTGTTTACTTCATTACCCTTATTGGAATAAACAAGATTCGCACTAAGATTACAAAAAGGATCTGAAACTATTGGTGTTAAATGTGGTTTTTTCAAATCAATTGTAATAATATCTGCTCTTTTTCCAATTTTTAAGCTTCCTATTTTATGATCGAGTCCTAATAGTTTGGCAGCATTAATCGTTGCTAATTTAATAACCACCCAAGGAGGCATGATCATAGGGTTTTTATTATTAACTTTGCTCAAGAGACTTGCCATTTTCATTTCATTAAATAGATTATGATGTCCTGTTCCCGGGGCTTCGTCAGTTCCAATTCCAGCAATACCTCCTAATTCGACATAATCCGCTAAGGGAGGGACTATTCCATCTATTTTAGAAATGGAACTGGGACAGCCCACCATACCAACTCCTTTTTCAACCAACAATTTGCGTTCTTGATGAGTTGTATCATGGATATGAGCCGCAATCAAATAATTCCCTAATAAATCCTCGTTTTCTAAAACTTTAACCGTGGTTTGATTTTTTCCAAATCTCTTCTTAATTTGTATACGTTCTCGTTCTCCTTGTGCTACATGCATATGCATCTTAGAATGACGTTGAATGGCATTCTCTTTAATCTGATGCAACAATTCCAACGAGAGCATATCGAGTGCTTGGGGGCCATACATCGGTTTTATTAATTCTTCGTCCTCGAACTGCTTAAATAACTTGTTTGCTCTTCTTAATGCTGCTTTACCCATACCCGTATGAAAATTATATAATTCATCTGGCTTTAGTTCTTCATAATAACTTAATTCATTAATCATTTCAGTGGGAACTACACTAAGATGATAGGGTTTATAGATATGATTTACAAGGCCAGCTACTCCAAGCCCATATTCCACAAAAGTAGTAGTTCCCGCTTTTAATCCTTCGATTACGGCGATTTTGGTACCCAAAATGAAGTCTTCAAAAGTGAGATGCTCCGCAAAAAAATTTAGACCCTTCGGAATATATTCAATTTCAGGGATATCATGAACCGCACCACGGCAAAGTGTCAAGATTGAATGGATATGTGAATTGATAAGTCCTGGCATAGCCAGATGATGATATTTTCCATCAATGATACGCTCAGCATTCTTATAATTAAATTCATCCATCTTACCAAGAAATACAATTCTCCCGTTCTCTACTCTGACACCACCATTTTTAATAATACCAAGACCCTTGCCTTCGCAAGTCATTACCCATGAATTAATAATTGCAAGATCCATTCTAAATCCCTTTCCTAATTACTTAGATAGAAGTAATGTTCTCAATAAAATTAAATTATCGTAGATTGTTGAGTGATTAATAACAATAAATTAACTGAAATAAAAGATTATAAACAACATATTTTTTAACTCATAAAATCTTTGTTCCATGAATGGGATTATGAATTATTATAATGATTTTAAACTTTTGATAACTCAAAAAGAAATTAAACGCAAGATCAATCAATTAGCTAAACGTATAAATGCTGATTACCGCGGAAAAACACCTATACTTATTTCAGTCCTAAAAGGTTCTTTTATGTTTCTTGCTGATTTAATACGTGAACTCACCATAGATGTAGAAATTGAATTTATCGAACTTTCGAGTTATGGTGATTCTACTGAAAGTTCAGGGGAGGTGAGTGTGATTAAATGGTTATCAAAAGAGATAAGGCAAAGAGATATTATATTAGTGGAGGATATTGTTGATACAGGATTAACCGTATCAACGCTTCTGGAACGCCTAGAAAAGCACAATCCGCAATCATTAAAAGTATGTACTTTGACTAGTAAACCCGCAAGAAGAGAAATAGAAGTTCCAATCCATTATTTAGGATTTGAAGTCCCAAATAAATTCATTATAGGCTATGGAATAGATTACGGTGAAAAATACAGAAATCTATCCGAAATATATTATCTAAAAAATGAGTAATTTCACTTTTTTGGAAGATTTGATTGATGTCGCACCTAGAGATCATTCAGTAAATCTCCTCCTTGAGAATGTGAGAATAATTACCCCATCATATTTCTATCATAAATAAAAAATTTGAATAGATTTGGATACAAGATTATCCGATGGTAAAAATTGTCATGAAAAATTCAACCGACATATGTTTGTACGAGAAGGGTATTGCTGTCAACATAATTTGAACTATGACTTCCATAGATTACGACTGTAACTTCATGATTACCATTAGATAGCTCATTAAAGGTGTATTGCAGTGTCATGGGAACAATATTCGCACTCCCTCCATTGGAAGTATATAACAGAAATTTATTATGCGCCTCATTGATTCGATTACCATCAATAGCTAGATATACTTCTATGTATTCCCATCCTCCATCCTCCCATACCCCTGCTCGGGAAGAAAATAAGATGTATACGGATTCACCAGATTGCTTTTCAAAAGTTATTGATAAATCTGGAATTGTGATTAAGGTTAAAGTTGGGTTAGTATTATATCTAGATTCATTACTGTCATACCAAGTCTGTCTTATTGTTGATTCTGGCTCTAAAATAACCATAGAATAAAACAAGAATCCCATAGTGCCAATGATTAATGCTAAAGCTACTATTGCTATACCCCTTCCACTCGATCCTCTTTTAGACATGTAATCATCACTCCATTTTCTAAGTACTATCGATAATAAATAATCATAGTAATAAAGAGAAGGATTATGATCCAAATGATTAATCTAAAAACTACTGATAAAATTTCCGTGGATATTATTATTGGATTTTAAAATATAATTTCATTTAAGTATATTGGATAGAAATACAAGTACATTTTATCAAATCTAATTTTGAATGATAATTCTTTCATCTAAAAAAATCCAAATCTATTTCATAATACGACAATCTTTATGAAGAGAATTAGAGAATTTTGGATATAAGGAGATAAATCTCTCTTCTTAAATAGCCCATTTAAATACATTGATTTGTATTTTACCATAAATCTTAATAAAAATAATTGGTAAAAATAAAAATAATGCTTTATTTTTCTTCTTAGGTTTTAATAAAAATATTATACTAATTGAATTATTATGAAAAATTCAATAACGATAAAAAACGGGATTGTTTATGACCCATTAAACGATATAGACGGAGAGAAACGGGATATTTATATTAAGGACGGTGTTGTTGTAGACAAAGCGGATCCTGATGCGAAGGAGATTGACGCGTCCGGAAAGATCGTCATGCCAGGAGGAGTCGACGTTCATTCGCATATCGCGGGAGCAAAAGTTAATTCTGGTCGTGCCTTCAGACCTGAGGACCATATGATTGATGAGGTTAAAAAGACTAAAACAACGAGATCTGGTGTCGGATATTCAGTTCCTTCTACATGGATTACGGGATATAGGTACGCAAAACTCGGATATACTACCGTAATTGAACCTGCTATGCCCTTATTGGAAGCACGGCATACTCATGAAGAGTTCTTAAACACCCCCATTATTGATAAAGCTGCTTTTCCTTTATTTGGAAACAATTGGTACGTAATGGAATTCATCAAAGAAAAGGATTGGGAAAAGCTAGCTGGTTATGTCGCATGGATAATGAAAGCTACAAAAGGTTATGCTATTAAAATCGTCAATCCAGGCGGAGTAGAGAACTGGGCATGGGGAAAAAATGTAGATTCGCTTGATAGTGAAGTGTTTCATTTTGGTGTCACTCCACGACAGATTTTAGAAGGACTCGCAACAGCTAATGAGATGTTAGGACTACCGCATTCAATTCACATGCATGCGAACAATTTAGGTCATCCCGGGAACTTTGAACATACTATTAACAGTTGGAAAACATTAGAGGGAATTGAGCCAAGTGGAGATAGAAAAACGACTGTACACTTAACCCATTGCCAGTTTAATGCGTATGGCGGTTCAAACTGGGGAAATTTCCGATCTGGGGCTCCAGAAATCGCAGACTATATCAATTCTCATGACCATGTCACCATTGATATGGGACAAGTAGTCTTTGCGAAAGCAGCAACCACCACTATGACAGCAGACGGTCCTTGGGAATTTGCACTACACCACCTCGGTGGAACAAGTGCTTGGGGGGCCAAGCCAGGAACTAAATGGATTAACGGGCAGATTGAAGGAGAATCGGGTTCGGGAATAGTTCCTTATTACTTTGATCCTAAAGTGGGAGTTAATGCAATCCAATGGGCGATTGGTTTGGAATTGGCATTATTGATTGACGATCCTTATAAGATCTTCATGACAACCGACCATCCCAATGGCGGACCATTTATCTATTATCCTAAAATCATACGCTGGCTAATGGACAAAAAGACGCGAGATGATATGCTTGATAACATTTCTAGTAAAGCGGATTCCCAAACACAACTTCGAGATATCGATCGAGAGCTTTCTCTTAATGAGATCTGTATTATGACACGTGCTGGAACAGCTAAAAGCTTGGGTCTGGAAGATCGAGGTCATCTCGGGGCAGGAGCGATTGGAGATGTTTCTATCTTCGACTTAGATCCAAAGAGGATGGAGGGACACACCATCGAGAAAGCATTTTCAAATGCTGCGTATACGATAAAAGATGGTCAGATTGTAGTTCAAGACGGGGAGATTGTAGCCTCACCTATAGGAACAACTATTTGCGCCGAGGGAAAAATAAAAGACAGCATATACCAAGCAACCATCGACGAAATTAAATACCATTGGAGAGACCATTATAGCATTAACTTCAATAACTACGAAATTGGAGATTATTATACTCCAAAAAGCAAGGTCATAAATGGCACTTAAAATATTTAACCTATTTTTTACCTTTTTCTAATATATATTTCTTAAAAAGAAATTCCATTCTACATTTCCCTTAAACTCTACTAAAAGGACGATATCGATTTCTGAGGTTGAATCTCCACGAGAATAAGAACTAAATATTCTTTTTGATCATCTAGAATTTATTTTATTTTATCTAAATCATCCATATTTCTGTATTTTAATTATTATTGATTATTTTTATTAATAAAAACCTAATTTAACAAAATTGTTGGAAACTTGATAATAAATAAAAAATAAATCCTTTAACTGTAGGATTCATCACGATCGAGTAATTTTGGAATCAGATGCTCCCTATTTGTTTTTTTAAGTCTTTCAATATATTTATCAAGCATTCCTCGACAATGTGATGGCCCACCTTCATTCCACACCGTCCATAACGGGTCAATCTGCGATTCTGATATACTCATCATCTCAGTATGCCATTTTTCCAACAAAGAACTCCCTTGGGCCACAATTTCCGTTCTTTTTTCCGCAAGATTATTAAGCATATGAAAGTCATTTTTTCTGTCAAATAGCATCAATTCTGGATAGTCTTTCATTCCTGTATGATAGGTTTTAATCATTGTCCACCTATCAAAAATAACGGCTCTCTGACTGCTCCATGCGTTTTGAGAAATAACTAAATATGGTCTACCGAAATCTTCATCATTTTCGATTTCTTCAAAAAAACTCTTTCCATCCCAAGTATCTGGAATTTTCTTTCCTATTCCTCTCGCAATTGTTGCTGCGATATCTGTTTGGTATACTAAATTATCATATTTTTTTTCCCAATTTTTTTCCGGCCATTTGATAACCATTGGTATTCGATTTACAATATGATCTGCAGTGGCATGATCGCCGTACACATTCAGCTCACCTTGACTTTCTCCGTGATCTGCACTAATCATGATTAATGTGTCTTCATATATACCAAGATCGTTCAATAAGTTTACGAGTTTCCCCACGAGATCGTCCGCATATCTAATGCCCGTATCATATCCGTCAATCCAAATCTTATAGTCTTCGAGATTTTCGATTTCGCCCTTATGAATTCTCGGGAATGCTCGTACAAAAAATTTCTCTTCATCTCCAAATCCTAATAGATCTCGGGCAGAGCGTGGTCCATAGCTGTTTCTGTGTTGGTCAATGATTTCTTGAGTCATCCATGAAGGAGGTGGATCCGCTTCAAACGGATTTCCATATTTTTTTGGCACACGATAAGGCGTATGAGGATCCCACGTATTAATATGAAGAAACCAATTATCCTTCTTTCCATTTTCTTTTAACCATTTCTTCGCATAAGGATATACTGTATCCGCGATTTCCATTCCTTTTTTACCAGGATTGTAGATCTCCTTAAAGGGGGCATAAAACCAGTATGCGGAATGTCTCTCGGCGTAAGGAGAAATAGAGACCGTGTGATATCCTGCGCTTCGTATAAGATTAACCCAGAAGTTCTCATACCTCTGATCCTCAAATCCACGATCCTTGCCTTTCAGCCGTAAATCAGCAGCCGTTCCTCCATGTCCCACAATTCCGGTATGGATTCCAAATCTTCCCATGAACATTGAAGCTCTTGAAGGTAAACACGGTGCATCAGAAGCATAGCAATTTGTAAAAATACTCCCTTCTTCTGCGATTTGATCAATATTTGGCGTGGTATTTCTGTGATATCCATAGCATCCTAAATGGTCCGCTCGAAGAGTATCAATATCGATATAAATAATCCTCATATATTAAAAATAGAATTGAATTCTAATAAAGATGTTTTTACAGAAATGAGAGTTTTTAGTGTAATTTTATGCCTCAATAACCCACACTAAATCAGATTTAATCACATTATTACATAAATTCCTTTTGATTTAAATTCGATAATCAAATCAGTAATATTTTCTATTTTATTTGCCCAGAGATATAATGTCTTTAAGTTGGAGAGATTAGAAATAGTATCCGGTAAATATCGAAGATTGTTAAAGCTTAAATTTAAATATTCGAGATTTTTCAAATCACCAATCTCATCGGGGAGACTTTTTAGTCTATTCGCGAGCAGATTTAAATATTTTAAATTCTCGAAATCGTTAATCCACTCTGGCAAGCTAGATAGTTTGTTGCCGCTTAAGTCTAAAAATTCTAACCCTTCAAATGCTCTGATTGTCTGTGGAATCTTTTCTAAATCGTAATAATAAAGAGAAAGACCAGAAATTTGCTCATTCTTATAGATAAACCCAATGCTCTTGGGATAAAATTCCGACCTGAGTTCATAGACCGCAGGAATTTCCATGTTAATCTCATCCTCAAGAGTCTTAATTTTGAATTTTTCATTTGCAGGTAATTGGTTGAAAATTTCTTCTCGATTTCTCTGAATTTCTTGAGATCTCTGTCTTGTTTCAACATCGCTTCTTAGTGCTTTATAACAAGAACAGCAATAAAATTCAATTCTCTCACTATTCCAGAGTTCAATAGCCCTCGACTTATTCATCTCTTGATTAGAAGAACAAAAATCTTGGAAGTCCAGCTTTATCCCACAATTCCAACATTCTCGGTTCTTTAAATTGAGTATTTTAAAAACACTCATCTCAGCTGAAGCCAATTTCGTATTTTCTAAGAACACTATTTTATTAAAGGATCTTTCTTCCATAATTTTCTTAGTATAGTAATCTTTAGGGAGTCTGATTTGCGATCCATCAGGCATATTTGCGTATATTTTAATTAAATTGGGCGAAAAATAATCTTTCTCTTTAGCTAATTTAATAATAGAAACAAGAGATTCCCTCGTGCCAATATATTTATCATGATAATCAATTAAAGTATATGCAAAAGGCCTTAGTTTTTTCATTTTCAAGAAACGGAGATTAATCTTATCGCTTTATAACTAATATAACTAGTAAAAAATGGAGTATTAAAATTTGTTCATTTAATTAAAAAGTTTAATTAAGATTGAACATTTCACATCAATATCACAGTAGAGGTTCATATAACTAACATGTCTATAGATTGGGAAACTATTCGTCAAGAAGAATTTCCTTCAATTTCAGAAAAGAGTTTAATTTATTTAATTTCTGCCGGAGCATCATTAATGAGTAAAAGTGCATATAATGAAGGAATTCGTTATTTTGATCAAATGCGGACCAATGGCGATATTAATCATGAGCTCTTATTCTTACAAGTGGATGAAATAAGAAAATCAATAGGAGAATATATTAATGCTGATCCTGATGAAATCGCATTTTTAATAAATACCACCTCGGGGATCTCCGCATCAGCTTATTTATTCCGAGATCATATAGGAGAAGTACTCTACCCCTCAATTGAATTTCCCACGTCAATTCACATGTTTAGAAAATTGGGATATCCATGCGTGAGAGTTGAAGATGAAAATGGTGCTTATACTATTGCTAATTTTGCATCAAAACTCACAAAGAACTCCAAATATAGCATTCAAAGTCATGTGCAATCTTTTAATGGATTTCGACAAAATTTAAACGAATATGGGAATTTTTGTATAGAAAACGGGATAAAAAATATAATAAATTCCACTCAAGCTTTTGGCGTGTTCGAAATTGATGTCGAAGCATATAAAATTGACATCCTTGTAGCTAATGCATTAAAATGGTTAGGATGTGGATATGGGGTCGGAATTATTTATATTAAGGATGATATTATCCAAAAGTTCGGACTTCCCTTCACCGGATGGTTGTCTGTTGAAAATCCGTTTGCGATGGATAATAAGAATATGGATATTATCCAAAAAACAAGTGCTATGGATTCTTTAGGAGGATGTCCAAATTTTGCATCTCTTTTGACTTTAAAGGGAGCATTTAATTTAATCAAGGAAAAAATAGGAGGTGGGGATTTGAAGAAGGGAATTAGACTCACCCAAGAGCGAATAATATCTTTAACTAGTTATTTTCTTGAAAAACTAATTACAGTCCCATTAACTATTATTACACCCCAAGAGATTCAATACAGATCAGGTATTATTACAGTTCAACATAAAAAAGCCAAAAGGATACATAGGTATCTGATTAAAAACAATGTGTACTCTACATTAAAGCGCTATCCCGATGATTCGAATGAGACACTCATCAGATTCGCAATAAATTACTATAATAACTATGAAGATTTGGAAAAAACCATTCAAATTATAAACTCATGTAAATATCTTTGAAGCGAGAAAAAAATAAAGGAAAAAGCAATTTTTTTATTGTTGGATAAAAGGTCTACCGTCCATATTTTCCCATTAATTCTGCTTTCACGATCGCATGTTCTTCGAACTTATCCTTGAAATTACTCTTAGTTATACCCATTAGACTCTCTGTATCGAGGGCATATACCCTAAAGAAATATCTATGAACTCCCCCTGGAGGGCATGGTCCCCCATAAGAAATCTTTCCAAAGTCATTTTCCGCTTCTGAACCCGGAACTGGACCCCCTTGTGGGATCTCCTTAACATCAGAAGGGATATCGTGTACAATCCAGTGTATCCAATCTCCCGCGGGAGCATCAGGATCATTGCACGAGACTGCAAAACTTTTTGTATCCTCGGGACATCAGGATCATTGCACGAGACTGCAAAACTTTTTGTATCCTCGGGAGCGTTTTTCCATTTTAAATGTGGGGAAATATCTGCTCCATCACAAGTATATTTTTGTGGAATCATTCCACCTTGTTCAAAATCGTTGGAAAACAGTTTCATATTTACTTTTTATTTAAACTAGATATTTAATTATTATGGAAATAAATTATTGATTTGAACACCCCATTGTAGATGTCAAATACCGCTTTTAAACTCAATTTATTATCTCTAGTAATATTTTAATAAAACTCTTTAATTCGTATTTCTTTTATATTCTTGTATCATCATTTGGAGATTAGTTTATTTCTTAATTTTTTACTAAATAAATTCTCTTATGAGGTTAAGATTAAATTTGAAAATTTTCATTATACATACAAATTCACGTAAAAAATTCTAGGAATATTAGGATTTGTGTTGCAAGCTTCTAAAATATATATGGATAATCAATGACCAAAGAGCAAATTGATCCCCCGGATATTGAAAAGGTTTATCGCCTTGCATTTGACCATTCCGACGAATTAATCGCAATTCTTAAACCAAATTATGATTTTAAGATATCATTAATCAATGAAAAAGTTTTCAAATCAATCTTAAACTATTCACTTAAAGATTTATACCAAACTTCTTTTCTCAAAATTGTGGATCCAGATCAAGTTCAAACCGTTGTAAAGGTTTTAAAACGCGGGGAAAACAAACTCAATAAAGAAAAAGAAATAAAACTAATTGGAAAAGACCGAACAGAAAAATGGTTTGAAATCAAATCAAGGGAATTCAAGGATCAGTCTAATAACAAATATTTATTTGTAAAACTTAAGCCAATTCAAGTAAAAAAGAATTTAGAATTTAAATTAAAAGAAAGTGAAAAATCTTTAAAGAATATCACCGATAAAATCCCCGAAATACGCTTTTGGAAACTCTTTAGCCCTGAAAAATTCGAAGACGCATTGAAGAATTCGTATGAAATGCTTGAGATGGTTATCGAAAATATTCCTCAATATATATTTTGGAAGGATCGGAATTTAAATTATCTTGGATGCAATAAAAAGTATGCTAAATTTCTCGGTTTAGAATTTGCGGATAATTTGATCGGAAAAAAAGACAAAGATTTGATTGAAAATAGTAAAAAAGTTAAAAGTTTAGAAGATAATGAAAAACAAGTTCTTACTACGGGAAAAGGACAATTTAATGTAGTTGAAAAATGGGAAATTAATGGTCAAACTCATCTATTTAATACTAATAGAATTCCACTACTTGAAAAAGACAACGGAAAAATCTTAGGCATATTAATTAGCTATGATGATATTACGGAAAGAAAAAGGGCAGAACAGAAATTAAAAGAATCGGAACAAAAATTTCGAAATATCACAGAACAATCAGTTATGGGAATCTTAATCATGCAAGATTTTCAAATCAAATACGCGAACGATAAGTTCTTAAATATAATTGATTATGGTTATGAGGAAGTTCTAAATTGGAAACCGAAAGAATTCTTTAAATTAATTCATCCTGATGATTTAGAAAGAGTTCAAAAAATTATTCATAATAAATATGAAGGAAAGATAAAAGTTATAACAGATCTCCAATTTCGATTTGTTTCTAAAACAGGTGAAGTAGCCTGGGTAGAAGTGCGGTCTAAAACAATCCCTTATAAAGGAGATGATGCTGATTTAGCATATTTAGTTGATATCACAGAAAGAAAAAGAGCCCAGCAAAAGCTTAAGCATTCTGAGAGGAAATATAAGAGTTTACTAAAGACTTCGTCTGTAGGAGTGATAGAAATAAATATAAACAAACAGACAATTTCTTACGTTAATGCCCATTTATTAAACATATTAGGATATTCAAGAGAGGAACTCTCTATTGATCTCTTACAAAATCTTATTCATTCGGATGATTCTAGTAAAATTTATGGTGATTTGGAGGAAAAGGAGATCGAATTTCGTATATTTAATAAGAATGGCAATTTAAGATGGCTTTCAGGAAAAAGGGTGAGGCAATACGATGAGGACGATAAATTAATAAACCTAAGATTTTGGCTTGACGATATCACAGAGAGAAAGATGTATGAGAGGTTAATTACAGAACTCAATATTGACTTTCTAAACTTTACTGTTGATATTCAGAACAATATTCAAATGTTGCTTAACACTTCCATCAACCTTTTAAATGGTGAAATAGCTCTTTACATACAAAAACAAGAAGAAGAAAACCAATATAGGATTATAACAAGTGATAGCAAGACCTATACTTACTATGATATCGAAGAATTCCAACAAAATATCTTCGCAGCAGAATTATTCAAAGAAAATCATGATTTCCCACAGACCATCTTAGATATCAATCAAACAAAATATAATAAGACAGATCCCATAATTCGGGATTATAAAATTAAGGGTGCCTATGGAAAATTGATAAAATCTGAGAACACATTCTCTGAGGCGGTTTGTGTACTTTTTGATGATAACCCAACTATTTCACATGAACACCAATTAATTCTCTTTCTGATTTCTGACGCAATAGAAATTGAGCATAGACGTTGGCAAGTAAAAGAATTTCTAGAAGATCAAAACAAGATGTTGAATGAAATGAATCAACTGAAATCAGAATTACTTACACGCACATCTCACGAATTAAAAACACCACTTATCTCTATTAAAGGTTTTGCAGAATTATTGCTTAAACTTCATAGAAAAAAGATGGACTCTGATATGATTTCAATTATCGAGGGAATTATGGATGGATCCAAACGGATGGAAAAAATTATAAATACACTCATCAAAACTTCAAGATTAAATCAAGGCCACTTAGAATTGAATAAAATTGAAGAAGACTTAGGCTTTTTAATTAAATTCTGTTTAGATGAAATTAAAGGTTTAATTAATTTGAGAAATCACTCAATAGAATTAAATTTAGAAGAAGATTTGAAAACTAAGATTGATAAAGAACGGATTTATGAAGTGTTAACTAATCTTATGGTAAATGCTGTGAAATTTACACCTCCAGGTGGTCAAATAACGATCTCCTCCAAGAAAGATGATGATAGGATCATCACTTCGATTCAAGATAACGGCGTTGGGTTAACAAATGAGGAAAAGACACAATTATTCAAGCAATTTGGAAAAATAGAGCGCTATGGGAAAGGATGGGACTTAGGTATTGAAGGAAGTGGTCTTGGGCTCTACATTTCAAAAAAAATTATCGAATTACACGGGGGAAAAATCTGGGCAAAATCTGAGGGTCGAAATCAAGGAAGTACTTTTTATTTTACATTGCCCTTAGAAGATTAATTCATGTGTTACATTTGGAACCATGAAAACCAAAGAGAGTCTAATAAAAGCCTAAGATACTTATTACATATTTTTTCCAATTCCATAATATAAAAAATAAGCCGATATCATAATTAAAGGTGCATAGAATGACCAAATCGTTCGAAAGATTTCATTCTCCCAGGTATTATATAAAACTAATCCATATGCATGAATCATCAACAATCCTGTCCCCAATAATAAATATTTGATGCGTTTTTTCAACCTCGGATTCTCAAATTTAGAGTATAATTTGTGAGAAAAAAAGATTATTGGTATATTATATAATAAAGTTATTACAACATAATTCAAGATCAGAAACATCCAACTCCACTGTGGCCGCCAATTCTCATTTACTTTGAATTTGATCCCTTCTGGCAATGCTAAGAGACAAAATATTATAAAAGAATAAAAAATTACCAAAATAATCTGTTTTTGAATATTTAGATTTAATTGTTCTTGAAAGAAACTAAGGAGAAAAAGAATATAGAATACGATAGCAAAATTGTATAAAAAATATGCCAACAAATATAATAAAACAACAATAGGGCTAAATGGAAGGATTATGATAACAACATTATTGAACACAACCAAAAATTCAATGATGAAGAAAGCACCCAAATAAATCGTTATTTTAGAGCGTTTTCTTTTCAATATTTTATAGGCGAGAACCAAAAATGTGATTCCGAGAGCCGATTGAATCCCAAACACCAAAAAGAATCTTGTCCAATCCCCATTAATATTCATTGTTAATTTAAGTTAAAATCTACCTAAGATAACATAATCGTTAATTATTATATAATTAGAAATGCCTCAATTTAATCTTAACATTTGAAAGAAATGGACTACACTTTATTCTTATAAGATTTAGTGTTCTCATTACTTGAAGATTTTAAAATATAATTTCATAAATAACTAAATAAATACAGGTTTACCTTGAATTCTACAAGAAAAAAAGACCAGTTTGAGTTCGAAAAGTTGGAAGTTATCAAGCGCTACTTTTCGAGAATCTATACGGTATTATCTAAAGAAGTTAGAGATATTCTCTTGAAGTTAGACGTTTCTCAAAAAGAATTTAAAGAGATTATGAAGTCTTTAGCTTTCTTGCCAGAAGAAAAACAAAAGGCATTTTTGGATGAAATTATGGATAAGGGAAATGATTAAGAAATAAGAATAAAAATCTTGAGTTTTATGCTTTGATGGAGCTTTTTTCAATGGTCTCGGAGTTCCATTTATAATACTCTCTTTTATAAACTATCAAAAAATTTAAAAGAGAGATGTTGATTTTTTTAATTAATTCAAAATTGTCGTGTATTTTTGAATAGAAGTTAAGTTTAACTTAAGAAAATTACAATGTATCTCGATATTGATGGTCAGGAAGAGGTAGATCTTTTAGAATCAATTCTTGACAATACCCCCGTTTTATTAGCATTGATGGATAATAAGTTTAATTTCATACGTGTTAATGAAGCTTATGCCAAAGCAGATCAAAAACCAATAGACTATTTTCCGGGTAAAAATCATTTTAAGTTATATCCGAATAATGAGAATCTACGCATTTTTCAACGTGTTGTAGATTCGGGACACGCCTATTCGATTAGAGGGAAAAGATTTGAATATCCTGACCATCCGGAACGTGGTGTCTCTTATTGGGACTGGAGCTTAATCCCACTAACAAATAATTCAGAAAAAGTAGAAAAATTAGTCCTTACGCTCCTTGAAGTAACTGAACGTGAAAAAGCTAAGAAAAAGTTAGAAGAATCTCACGAAAGAATCAATTTTTATAAAAATCTACTTGCTCATGATATGAGAAACATTCTCTCAGGAATTTCACTATCAATGGAATTGGTGAACAAATGGCAAGGAGATCCATCAGAAACGGACAGAATGAATAAAATAATACATAAAATCATCACTCAAGTCCAGAAAGGAGCTTCCCTGATCTCAAACGTACAAAAATTCTCAGAAATAACTAAAGAACATAGAAAAATTGATAATATAGATCTGACTCGATTAATGGACCACCTACTCATCCAATTCCAATCTCGTTTTGATGGAGAAAATGTGCAAATAAATACAGCATTTCCAAATCAGCCTGTCTCCATTAAAGGAGGAGATCTTCTCTTTGATGCATTTGAAAATCTTTTGATCAATGCAATTAGCCACAACACCTCTGATATAAAGCGCATTTGGATTGAAATCAGTTTTTTTTCTGAAGAAGAGAAGGATTACTTTAAGGTAGAGTTCAAGGACAATGGAATTGGTATTCCTGACAAAAATATTGACATTTTCAAGAAAGGTTATAAAAACATTCATTCTAAGGGTATGGGAATGGGGTTAACATTGGTTAAGGCGATTATCGATGGGTACGGAGGGAAAATATGGGTAGAAGATCGCATCTCTGGAGACTATTCCCAAGGAAGCAATTTTATAGTGTTATTAGAAAAAGTGTGAGTTTTACCCCGGATTTCGCACATTCTACATAATAGACCATACTGCAAATTTGTTTCTGAATGTAATTTTGGTACATTTCCCATACTGAAAAACTAAATATGAAAAAGAATTAGTATGTGAAGAAAACAAAAAATATCGAGATGGATATTTTAAATCCATATAGAGGATTTAAAGAGATAGGAGATTTTTAGACACGATCACATATCTTAGAAAATTAAG
>SHMW01000039.1 GCA_008080735.1 Promethearchaeota archaeon | reverse complement strand
ATTTAAAAATATAAAAATAATTTTTAAAAATCAAATTTAATTTTTTTATATATGAGCGAGCAAGAGTATGAATTTCAAGCGGAAATTAAAAAACTGCTGGATATCTTAAGCAAGTCTTTATACAAGCATAAAGAGATTTTTTTGAGAGAGTTGGTCAGCAATGCGGTGGACGCACTTAAGAAAATTAAATTTATTCTGTTAACGAATAGAGACATCGAAGATCCCGACGAAGAGTTGCGTATTGAAATCTATTTTAATCCAGATGAGCACACGATCACGGTCCGAGACTATGGGGTTGGGATGGGCAAGAATGAGCTTATTAATGATTTAGGCACGATAGCGGGAAGTGGCACAGAGAAGTTCATTAAAAAACTACAAGAAATGAGAGATAAAGAAGAAAAGACGGTGGACTTAGATATAATCGGACAATTTGGAATTGGGTTCTATTCTGTATTTATGATTGCAAATAATGTAAAGGTGCGGACTAAATCATACTTAAAAGAAGAAGATGCTTATGAATGGGAATCTGATGGAACAGGGAAGTTTAATATCAAAACAGTAGAGAAGCAAAAAAGGGGTACGGATGTTATTTTATACTTAAATGAAGAAGAGGAGGAATATTTAAACGAGTTCCGCCTTCAAAGAATCATAAAGAAATATTCAAATTTTGTACCATTTCCGATCTATATCTATGAACTCGAAGAAGGTACTATTCCCGAAACCGGGAAAATAAAAGTTGAGGAGAAAGAAGAAGAGGAAGCAGAAGAGAAAGCAGAAGAGGAGGGAGAAGGAGTAGAAGAAAAGGGGCCAGTTAATCAAGTCGAACCAATATGGAAGAAAAAGAAGGATGAGATTACCGAAGAGGAGTATAAAGAGTTTTACCACTATATATCCAACCGATATGATGATTATTTACACGTTCTCAATTATCAAGTGAGCGGTCGCGTACGATTTCGCTCTATTCTTTATATTCCAGAATCTCCTTCACAAGACATTCTCCAACCGGAAACAGATTACGGTTTAGCATTATATTCCAAGAATGTTATGATTATGCAAAATTGTAAGGAGCTGATTCCTCAGTGGATGAGATTCGTGAAAGGTGTTCTCGAATCTGAAGATATCCCGTTGAATATCTCCAGAGAAACTATCCAATCCAATCGATTAATGATGAAGATGAGCGGATTAATTGTAAAAAAGCTTATCAGAGAACTTAAGGATCTTGCTGAAAAAGATAAGGAAAAATATATGACCTTTTGGAATGAATTTAACCATTTTATCAAGGAAGGGATAATCTCAGATGTCGCACGTAAGGACAAACTTAAAGATTTAATTCGTGTGAAAACCTCAAAGACAGAGGATGATGAACTGATTAGTTTGCAAGAGTACCTTGATCGAATGAAGGAAGACCAAGAAAAAATATTCTATTTAGTTGGAGAAGATTTAGAGACGATGAAGATGTCTCCACATCTGGGGTATTATATGGAAAACGACATCGAGGTAATCCTTTTTGACCAACCCGTTGACAATTTCTTGATGATGAATATGAACGACTATAAAATAGAAAAAGGTGAGGGAGATGAGAAAGAAATGGAATACATTCAGTTCTCTCCGATAGATGTGGCTGAAAAGGAGGAAAAAGAAGGTGAAGAGGAGGAAGAGGAGAAAGAAGAAGAAAAGAAAGTTCCCAAGGAAGTGGAATCCTTCTTGGACTATGTGGAATCAATATTAGAAGATAAGATTGTTGAGGCAAAAACTTCAGATAAATTATATGGTAGTCCTTGCCGATTGGCTAATCCGGCGGGAGGTCCCACTTCAAGTCAGCAACGAGCGATGCGTTATTGGACACAATCCTTCTCTGGAGAAAAGTTCAACATCCCTAAGAAGATTCTTGAGTTCAATCCAAATCATCCGATCATTCAGAACTTGATTCAGGTCTATAAGGAGGATAAAGATAATAAAATGGTTAAGCCCATCGTGATCCAATTATTCGAAAATTGTCTTCTCTCTGAGGGAGATTTACCCAATCCCTCTGCTATGGTGCCACGTATTAATCAACTTATCGAGATGCTGGTTCTTAAAAATCGCCAACAGGATGAATCTGATTAAGAGAGGAAATTTCCTATAGCAATATCTCTTCTTTTTCTATTTTTTTCGCTTAATTATACTTTAGTTTTTGAATTCCAAATGTAATTAACGTTATATTGAATAAAATCATAGATGAATTATCAATGATGGAAAATATAAGTAATTCTCTTATCGAAGTAGACAGAGAAAAATGTACGAAATGTGAAGCGTGTATTGGTGCTTGTCCCGCTCAATTATATTACATAGACGAGGAAATTCTAAAGATAGCAGATATCTTCGAAGATACATGCATCGAATGTGGGCATTGCGTTGCTATATGCCCGGTTCAGGCAATTCATCTGAAAAATTACGACAAAGCAGAAATGAGAAAGGTAAAAAAACTCCAACAACATATACCTTCATTTGAATCATTCAAAAATCTGGCTTTGCTACGCAGATCCCGAAGACAATTCAAAGATAAAGAAGTTCCGAAAAGCGAGATTGAAAAAATTCTCAACCTGACGCGGTATTCCCCCACCGCTAAAAACACTCAGAATCTATATTTCTCCGTGGTGACCGATAAGAAAATCGTCTCCCAAATTTCAAAAGAATTGAATAACCAGATGAAAATGTTTGTTAACTTAGCTGAAGAGGAGCGTGGAAGGGAAATATTGAAAACTCAGATGTCAGAAAAAGGACTAGAGCAATCATTAGAAATGTTGCCGCAAACAAAATGGATATTACAAAAAGTTGAGGAGGGTGTTGATTTTTGGTGTTGGAATGGTCAGCTTATTAGTATTCACGGCGAGGCGGAACTTGGAGGGATTTCTGAAGATACTTCTCTCGCAGCAGCTCAAATCATGTTGGGTGCTGAATTATTAGGCTTAGGCACGTGTTCTTTAGGGTATCTAACCTATTTTTCCAACAGATCAAAAAAAATTAAAAAGCTTTTGAATATCCCGAAAGATCATCGTGTTGGATATTCTTTAGCTATTGGATATCCCGTCGCCACCTATCAAAGAATTCCACCGAGAGAAGAACTGAAAGTCGATTGGATTTAAATTAAAAAAAATTGCATTTATCTTTTCAGTCTTTTTCCTTTGATATTATCAAGAGTGATATCATCATTAGTTTTGTCTCTCCAAGTGTCTAATCTGTTTTTCATTTCGGATAATATTTCCTTATATTTCTCATTGTAAATTAAGTTATGGAGTTCATAGGGGTCTTCTTCCAGATTGTAAAGCTCATCTAATGCATCTTCATTGTAGATGTATTTAAATCCATCATAAATGAGAGCTCGTCCCAAATGTCGAGTAATGTGACCGTTTGTTTCACACATTAAATCCTCACGCCACTGATTTTGTGCTTCTTCAAAAATGGATAGAACACTCCTACCATGAACTGGTTCAGAGAATCTTGTTCCCGCAGCATCAAGGATCGTGGGAGCGACATCAATATTACTTACCAATTTCTCACTGGCAATTCCCTCCGGTATTTTACCCGGAAATCGAATAAAAAATGGAATTCTAATCATCTCTTCTGGCAGATATACGTCCTTGTCAAAATGCCCTCCATGACTCGCCAGAGCATCACCATGATCGGATGTCCAAATGATCATTGTGTTTTCTTCCAATCCCAGCTCTTTTAATTTATCAAGTATTTTTCCAATAGCCTCATCCATTAGAGTTTGTTGGGCGTAATTAGCTACTATGATTTCTTGCCATACTGACCAAGGTAGCGGATTAGGATATAATAATTCTCCATCTTCCGAGGTTGGATAATTCACATCTTTTTTGTATATTTCTGGTTTATCTTTTAGATCTTCTCTGAAGCTGGGATATTCCGGTATCGATTCGGGGTCATACAAGTCAAAATATTCTTGGGCAGCATAATATGGTTGGTGAGGACCCCAGAAATCCACTCTCATGTGAAATGGACGCGTATTTCCAGACTTGGCAATTTTATCAAGTTGGTCACAAGCAAGCGCCGAAATAAAAAACGCTTCATGGGTTTCTTTTGGAGTTGTCATTATACCTGAAGCATGTTCCGAGGAACTTACAAAACTCGGTGAGTGAGTTTCTCCTTCGTAGACATCAAGGACTTTTGTATAATTATGTTCAGGATCTAAGAGGCTATGCTCAATTTTAACTTCAAAATGCGGAAAATCATGGTTCTTCAGATATTCTCTATATTCTGGAGTAATATACGGATTTCCATATCCGGGAGTTGAAAATCCCTTACATCCGAAATCCATTGGAACTCCTTTTCCCGCATGCCATTTGCCAAAATAATATAACTCATATCCCTCTTGCTGTAATTTTTCAAAATAAAGTTCCTTATCATATTTGTGGTTAGTTTCATTTTTAATCTCCCCATGACTGTGGGGATATAACCCAGTTAGCATGGTTCTTCGCGCTGGCCCACATAATGGACATGCGGTATATGCCCTCGTGAATTCGACGCCTTGTTTTGCAAATCGTTTCAAATTTGGGCGCTGAACTTCGGGACCTCCAAACATTTTCCCATGCCCATAATAAGCATGATGATCCTGTAAAATATAAATAATATTTGGTTTTTGACTCATATTAATATCTCTTTTTTATTAATATATTATTTTAATCGTTTTCCTTTTATCATGTCAAATTTAACTTTATCTCCGGTATTCTTCCGCCATTGCTGTAGCCGCGCCTTTAAATCTTCCAATATATGGCTATACTCCTTTTCATTTATTAAATTATGCAATTCAAAAGGATCTTCTTTCAAATCATAAAGTTCGTCCATATATCCCTCATTATAGATATGTTTATATCTCTCCGTAATAAGAACCCTTGCAACTATTGTGGTAAAATGACCATGCGTCTCGCAAAATTGCTCCTCTTTCCACTCCGCTTCCTTGTTTTTTAATAGAGGCAATAAACTTTCACCATCGATCGGATTGGAAAATGTAGTGCCCGCAAAATCTAGAAACGTTGGGGGATAATCCACATTACTTACAAATTTCTCGCATTTTTGTCCTGGAGCCACCACTCCCGGCCATTTAATCGCCAAGGGAACCCTAATTACCTCTTGCGGCATATACGCATCTTTATCGAAATGTCCTCCATGACACGCTACTGCATCACCGTGATCTGCTGCCCATATAATGATGGTATTTTCTGCCAATCCTAACTCTTCTAGAGTATCAAGGAAAATACCTGCAGCTTCATCTATTAAGGTTTGTTCCGCATAATTGACAGCTAAAATTTTCTGCCATTCTGACCACGGCAATGGATTTGGCAAAATAAGATGCTTGTCTTTACTAATAAGATCGCCATTTTGTCGCCTATATATTTCTGGTTTTGTATCTAAATTATCTATGAAATTGGGATGTTCTGGGATCGATTCGGGGTCATACCTATCAATAAATTCTTGAGGGGCAAAATAAGGTTCATGAGGGCCCCAAAAATCGATTCGCATATGAAATGGTTCCTTATTTCCATCCTTTGCAATTTCGCGAAGCTTCTCACAAGCCATGTTAGTCAGAAAAAAAGCTTCATGAGTCTCCTTTGGAGTGGTCATTACCCCTGAAACATATTCTGAATACGCGGGGAATCTCGGCTCATACAACTCTCCCTCTTCAATCCCGAGGTGTTTTGAAATAGGATCATCGAAATTTTTCTGGATTTTTACTTGGATATATTCTAAATCATTTTCCTCCAAATATTTCTCATATTCGGGTGTCATATATGGATTCCCATATCCGGGTACAGAAAATCCCTCACATCCAAAATCGAGTGCAGTACCTCGTCCCGCATGCCATTTTCCAAAGTAATAATTCTTATACCCTTGCTCAGCTAATTTTTCGAAATACATTTCATAGGTATATTCTTCATTTGATTCATTTTTAATTTCTCCGTGATTATGGGGATATACGCCTGTAAGAATTGTTCTCCGTGCGGGTCCGCAGAGTGGGCACGCAGTATAGGAATTGGTAAATTCCACTCCTTCATTTGCAATACGCTCGAAATTTGGCTTATAGATTTTCCCCCCCTTTCCTAATTCCCCATGTCCGTAATACGCTTTATGGTCTTCAAAAATAAATATGATATTAGGCTTTTTACTCATTATTTTACTTCACTAAAAAGAAAATATGCTAGGAATCAAAAAGTGCTTTTATCCCTATCATACCTTATTCAGATAATTAGGAATATTCCCAATACAATAAATAACTTTTTATCCAGCAAATATAAAGATTAAGAGAAAGAATTTATAGTGAATAAAATCAAATTATATTACTAAAGCTTATAGTATAGAATTTGTATTTTTCCTCTAAAAACTATATCTTAATATTAATAAAATACAAAAAAAACACAATATTAGTAGAAGAAAATGTCTCCAAGAAGAGAGTTAAACCCCGCTGCCCGGATGCTGAAGTCGATGGCTTATCTAAAGCCAGACCGCGTTCCAGTACTGTTCTTTCCCGAATTTGACCTTATGGCAGATTTTGCAGACAAACGAGTGAAAGAATATCTAAATAATGTAGATTTACAGATGGAAACAGGCGAGCGTTTTAAAGAGCGATTTTCCGATGCCTATTGTGCGGTGTCGATATATCAGCCTTATGCCGTTGCGCAAGCGTTAGGATGTAAATTAATGGAGCCAGAGGATTTGATTCCTTCTGTGTTAGAACGAGCAATCCAATCGCCTAAAGAAATAGAAGATCTGGAAGTACCTGAAACTATGTGGGATACTCCTGGAACGGGGAAATGGTTAGAAAAAATAGAATATTCCTTAGAATCGGGCATTAAACCTGCTGGCACAGGAGAGTTCGGTCCCGTAGAATTAGCGGCTTTAATCTACGGATATGACAAATTCTTGCTTCATATGGTTCAAAAACCAGATATCATTCATACATTATTAGAAAAATGCACTGAAGTTGTAATAAAATTCCAGAAAGAATGGATTGAACTTATAGGGGGATATGCCACCATCATTCTCGTGGCGGATCACGTCAGTGGCTTCATGCGAAAAAAATATGTAGACGAATTTTTTGCTCCTTATCATACCCAACTATGCGCGGAGCTATCGGAAATGACGGGAGCGATGTTTTATCATTCTGAGAATAAGAGCGACCATTTTCTGGATGATATCGGTGATTGGGGCTACGCGATGTTTCACGGACAAGAGTGGGGCCCTCATCAAGAAGCAAAGGAAAGAGTCATGAACGCAGAAAATCGATTTACCCTCGTAGGACAAATTCCCGGCCGAGATGTTATGCTGAGAGAGCCTGATAATGAGGTGGTAAAACAGCATATTATAGAAAATATTACCACTTATGGTCCTGGAAGCGGATATGTTCTTTCTACTGGAGGTGGGGTTAATCGCGGAACTCCATTTGAACGCTTGGATATGATGATCGAACTCACTAAGCAGTATGGAAGATATAAGACAAAACGTAAACTTTTTGGTCCTGATGAGGCTCTGGAATAATTTTCATTTTTTTTCATTTATCATTCTAAACGTTTATACTATGGGACATTCAGCAGAACTAGATTGTACTTAATTTTTAATCGCAAAAATTAATAAAAATAAAAAAGAGAATAAAAAAGAGAGTTAAGATTTCATGCGTTCCAGTGATTCTTCAAACCGTTTCATTCGTTTTCTCCGTCTATAAAATGCATATATTACCACAGTGATGATTGAAGCACCAACAATACCTATAATTAACCACACGGTCCATTCCGTATCATAAGTGATGATTTTATAAAATACATTATTCTCACTGTCCAAAAAAGTAATACTTGATGGGAACCCCGTACTTCCAAAAGAAATCTGGACAGAATAGTTAGTTTCTCCACGTAATTGCAAGGCTAAAGTATTTCCTTCACTTGTAACGTTCTCATTATTGAGATCATCAACCATCTCAGATAAATAGCTCTCTATTGGAGCCCCAACACTCATTTGAGTAATCAAGAGATTAAATAAGAAATCTTCGATATTGAAAGCTACCAAATCTATAAAAGGATATGTAGAAACATTGCTGACATAAGCGTTATAATCATCTAAAAGTGTTTTAAAACCAATTGGATCTCTTAAAACATATATAAGATTATTCGGTTCGGTCGCATTCTCTGGTAGAGCCGATGAATTGAAGCCCCATTTTGAAATTAATACAAGATTAATTTTATAGGTAGTGTTGTAATTCTCGTCTATGTATGTTTTATTGAAAGGGGAAAATGTTATGTTGAGGAGTTGTTCTTGTGGAAAAAGAAGGTTAAAAAATAAATCTGATGTATTTACAGTGTCTTGATACCAGCTACGAATTATTCCCTTACTCTCTGAGCCCGTTATATTTGAATCTCCTTCAAAATAATATTCTGGTCCGTTAATGGAGCTTATGGTATTATTCCAGATATCTTTTTCATATACATCTATTTTTTGATAATAACCACCCTTTTGAAGTGAAACGGAATAGCTTGCCGCAGAAACTAATGTTGGAAGGATGAGTAGTCCAACTGTTATCCAAAAAACCGTAAATGTTGCCTTGATGTATCCTTTTTTTTGCCTAGTCGATTTCATTTTACAACTGCCTCCTTTTAAATATAATTGCCGCTAATAGTAAACTAATGAATGTATAAATCAGCATAATGCTAACTCCAGCCATGATAGTTGGGGTGTTCCACGTTCTAAAGGTAAAGTTTCTGATATCAATCTGCGTATATCGTTCTGCTACACTATCAGGAAATTCTAAATATAAAATCGACGAAATTAAATTTCCAGCATATTGTAATGAATAGAGCGGTTCGATGTCTGGATTCGCCAATACCACAAATTGAGAAATTACATTAAATCCAATCAATAAGATAAGAATCGTGGTTACGATGGTCATATTCTCTTTTTTCATGAACGAGCTGAAAAATGTGATGAAACTGCTAACGGCGAGAATATATAAAAGTGCAATCCCGAATGAGTGGAAAAATCGAATGTCAAGAGGTCCACCGTAGTAAAAGAGACCTAGCATTCCCAGGGTAAAATAGAATACGCCAGTTATCCCCATTACAAATACATAACTCCCGATATATTTTCCCACGATGAGTTTATATTTGTTTATCTTGGGAAAAAGGATAAATCCGGTCTCTTTGTCGTATTCTGAGCAAATTATTCCCGAAAAGAAGAAACAATTCGCGAAGATTAAAATTAGCGAGAGAAAGTTCTGATTTGTTCTAAAGAATTCTGTTTGGATTGCGGGCAGAGAATTGCCTGGAAAAAGTGCATAGGGAAGCCAGCTTGCAAGAAAAATTAATCCCACGGTAATAATCGAGAACGCCACGAATTTCTTCCATTGCTTTTTTAATTCGAAAATAAATGTATGTCCAATAGGTTTTACTCCTAAATATAATCGTTTCAAAATGTTTGTGTTCATATTTCTATTTCATCCTCCGTTCATTCATTTCTTTTTGACCTTGATCTCCTATCATTTGTTCATAAATCCGTTCTAATTGTGAGGTACGTGGCTGAGAAAAGGAGATTAAATCGAATTCTGGAAATTCGTTCATTAGAATCTTCAAAATATCTGCTCTTGACTCGCGTTTCCCGTCATAATAGATAACAAATTCTTTATCCTTCGAGTCATAATACACGGGGATCCTCGATATTTTCGGGTCCAAATCTTTATCTAAATATGGTTCAAGCTTGGAAGTTAATTTCTCGATAATTGGTCCTAATTTATCGGGGGTGATCTCTTGGAGAGTTTGAAATAGGAGCTCATTTGTTCTCAGTTTCACTTCCAGTTTTTCAATGGTATCAAAGGCGATTATTTTTCCGTAGCTAATTAGGGCGATTTTGTCGCAGATTTCCGAAATTTCATGGAGCAGATGTGAGGCTACAAATATGGTTTTTCCTTGCTTTTGGAGCCCGCGAATAAACCTGCGTACTTCAATTCGTGCTTTCGGATCAAGTCCTGTCTGCGGCTCATCGAGGATAATGAAATCGGGGTCATGTATTATAGCTTGTATTATTCCAAGTTTCTGTTTCATCCCTTTTGAAAAGTCTTCAACATTTTCATATTTCCATTCATATAAGTTAAAAAGTTTCAGCAATCTGTCCATTCGGTCTTTAATTTGGTCGTTTGGGAAATTCTGTAATTTCGCAAAATATGTTAGTAGCTGAGCGGGCGTCATTTCATAAAAGGAGGGAATATCGATTAAAAATCCCCGTGGTACCAAATTTCTGGGGTTTTCTACCAAATTTTGGAGTACTCCCTTTTTATTTCTGATATAGATCTTGCCGCTCGTAGGGTTTAAGATATTTGAAATCATTTTGATGGTAGTGGTCTTACCAGCGCCATTTGGCCCAACTAAACCGATTGTCTCTCCTTGCTTCACTTCTAAATTGATGTTATCAACTGCTTTCAAGTTTCCGAAATGTTTGCTTAAGTTTTCAAGTTTGATTATCGTTTCTGAAATTGTTTTCACCAATGTTATTTGTTATTTTATGTGTTTTATTCATTTTTTTGTAGATTTTCTAATTTTTTCTCAATATTTTGGAGCATGCTCTTAAAGCGCTTTATTCGCATCTTCAAAAATTGTTTTCTTTTTTCTAGTAGTTCGCGTTTTTCTTCCTCTGAGGCTGCCTCTAATTTGCCAAGCATGATGGGAGGATTGATAAATTGTTCAATATCCTCAGCAGGAAAATCTTGCTCGTCCATTCCGAGTGTTGAAACTATAATTGAACGCATCCCTTTCATCATTTCTCTCTGCTTTTTGATCAATTCTTTTAATGTTTCCTCACCTTTGGGGGTTAATCCATAAACCTTCCTTGTCCTTTTATCTTTTACTTTCTCCTCGATAATATGAATTAGGTCATTTTCACTTAAATCATCCAAAATTGTATACATCGTTGATGCAGGAGGTTCCCATAAACCCAAAGTAAGATCTTTAATATCCTTCATGATTCCGTAGCCATGTCTTGGTTTTTTTTCGAGTACAGTTAAAGCAAGCAAACTCATAAATCCCTTTTTCATTGCTTTTTCAAATCTTTTCACTTGATCATCAGGCATTTTAAAAACCCCAAATATTGAGAATTACTATCTGAAATATCATATATCGAAAAATGATATATCGGTGACATATATATCGATCAGTGGTATATAAATTTTATCATTGAAAATGCGAGAAAACTCATCCCTTAAGGGATAAGATCCCTTAATACCTCTAAGGAGTGTTCTCGGTGCGGGCTCACCTACGATAGAGACTTGAATGCTGCCATCAACATAGCTCAGCGGATAACGAGTTCGCTGGGATGGGGGGACCTGTGAATGCCCCGAACAACCGCATGAAGTTAGCATCGCAAAGGCCTAGCCGAATGGTTGAAGCCACCCCCTTGAGAGGGTTTGTAGTTCACGTATTAATCCTATTATAGCCTTACAAAACCTAAATCAAGAGAAAAATACTAAAAAGCAAATTTTATAGATTTTATTCTAATCCGTCCCATCTCAAGGATATTCTATTATTGCGAATATTTAGACTAAGAATATGATTGATGATAATTCACAATTAAGATAGATTTAAATAATTCTTTGATCTAAAAATAGATCATTTACAGAATACTTACAAAGATGTCAAATAAAAATAAAGTTGCTCTATATTTTTTGATCTGTTCTTTTTTAACTATTTCGCTTTTTCTTCCGTTAGGGCGAGCAAACGGAATAATTGAGTTTCCTATCGATATGGGAACTGTTGGAAATGATATGGAAATAACGGATCAGACAGATGATTTATATATACAAGAGGGAGATCAATATGTATCTGTACCAACGCAAATAGCTTGGATTGATCTTAAAAAAATTAGTTTTGCTGACTCTGGTTTGAACTATACTCTGACAATAGAATTAAATGAAGACTTTAATGAAACCTCAATAATTAATATCTATTTAGATGTTAATAACTCCGGTCTTGAGGCAAGAAATTCTAAGCTTCAAGTTTCTATTTCTCCATTTCTTGGAGGTCCAAATAGTAGATTGAGCCATGAAGGTATAACAATACAAAACGGAATCCATACAATCAATGGAAATATTGTTTCTTTCACATTTCCTAAATTGAATATAACAGATTTAATTCCAAATACTAGACCTATACCTGAATGGAGAGTTTTAGTAAGAAGCCAGGGAGATTCTCTGGGAACATATTATTTTGACTTTATTGGCTTTTCAAATCCGATTATATTAGCATATCCGATGGTTGTTATTTTTCTTGTATCTATTGTTTCCATTTTCGTTCCATTACGAAGATTCAAGAAAGCACATTAAAAAAATTATTTTTTTTCTTTTTTTAAATCTCACTATATACTTAAATCAATAAATTAAAAATAATAATTCTCTTTAACAGAAGGATTTGAAATCGCAAATTTATAAATCCGCTTCCTTGCGAGCTTTATCGGCCTCTTCCCTTCCAATATGACCTTGTTTACCATTTTTTATTAAGCTTTTTACTCCCTCTAAATATTTAATCCCGCACTCTTGATGCCAATAATAATTATAGCCTTTTGGTGGGGCAAATCTGAGTCTAAGTGACCCTTTTTTAATGAGCTCTCCACACCAACTACACTCTGTGCTGCCCGTGGGAGCATCTTCTATTTTAAACATAGCATATCATTCCTCTACTGTTAAATAATATTCTATATTTAAATCTTATTGAATTTAAAGCTATCTTTATGAAATTCTGAGTTTTCAATTTAGCAATAATTTTTCTGGTTTTCAATCTCGAATATTAAAATTGACCTATTTTTAGCTCGATAAATCAAACGGATACATAAATATAAATTCATAATTAGTTGAATTCCAATTATTTCTTCCATACTAGTTAATTACTCACATATTAATAAGAAAAAATCTGGGACTTTGACTTGAGATATCTTTATATATTCCTTCATTTAAAATAAAATTAAAAAATAAATTTTTTACAAAAA
The DNA here is from genome assembly GCA_008080735.1 of Promethearchaeota archaeon. Classification (GTDB taxonomy): domain Archaea; phylum Asgardarchaeota; class Lokiarchaeia; order Sigyniarchaeales; family SOKP01; genus TEKIR-8. Next base: position 24,601 of record SHMW01000039.1, on the reverse strand, counting down.
TGTTAAATAAAAAAAATCTTATATTCTTCTTTTTGATATTATCTCTGTTTGGAATTTCTCTCTTTCCCAAGTTTGTTCATGCCAAAGGTTTACCAACTATACCAGTGGTTATGAAAAGTATTGGTAATGACAATATAATAAAAGATCAAGCAAACGATTTATATTCTATAGATAATGATCAATTTATTCCTTCATCCACGCAAATCCCTTCAATTGATCTTAAAAATATCACAATTACTGAAAATGATCCTAATTTCACCATAGCGGTTGGATTTTATGGGGATTATAATGAAAGTTCCGATTCTAGAATTGAAATCTATTTTAATATAAATAGTTCTAGTTCCAATCAAAAAGATGCAAATGTCCACATATATTTAAGACAATCAAGTAGTAGCGTTAAATGCGAAGGTATAAGAGAATATATCCAGTATGGTATTCACGCAATCAATGGGGAGACAGTTGCATGGACATTTCCTAAATTAAATGTTACAGATATAGTTCCAAATAATAAAACAATTTCTGAATGGAAAGTCTTGGTAATGAGTGATGTAGATATCTCATTTAATAACTATTTTTATGATTTTTTAGGTGAAGCTATCGTGAATATATCAGCCTATCCATTATTCCTAATTGGACTTGCGTCTATTATTTCTCTCGCATTAGTAGTGAAAAAAGTAGAATACCTGAAATAATCTATAAATTTCCTCTTATTTTTTTTTTTTTCATTTTACAATTTTATGAATTCTATTTCTAAATTCTCTTAGTATGAAAGAAAATTCTTCTTAAATGAGATTATGAAATATTATTAAAAGGTATAAATTGAAAGCAGAGTATTTTTATTAGGAGAATTATTATGAGCGAAATCCTGCCAGAAAAAATTCATGTGAAATGTACTCATTCAATTGAGACTGAGAAATCAATTTTGCAGCGAAAATACACACTTACTCACTCAGATTTTACCGGGGATCTCTTTTTAACAATCAATTGCTCCTATGATAATGAAGAAATATCTAATTTCTATTCAAAATTGATGAGAGATGAGGTATTGGCTGAATGGATCAAAGGAGAATATGAATACGAACTTCATGTCTATCTCCATGTGAGTGGAGGATATGTGATTGGCGGAGCCTGGTTAAGAGAAAGAATTTTCCGCCATCATTTACCCCATGTACTTAAAGTAATTCGATATGCAGATAAAGATCTATTTGATAAGTATCCGAAGCTAGATGATGCTAAGATTATTGTACATTTTCAATCTCCAAAAAAGAAATATAACAAGCTTGAAGACTATGGGCAATTAAACGATTATAAAACATAGAGAGATATAAAATTTCTCTCAAGGACCAGTAGAATGGTAATTTTAATGAATAAAAAACGATTGAGGCGACTTCAGAAAGGAAAAGAGCAGAAAGGATCGATTGTATATTGGATGAGTCGCGATCAAAGAGTAGATGATAATTGGGCCTTAATTTATGGATATAACCAGGCATTAAAGAATAAAAGTCCGCTTATTGTATATTTCACGTTAGTTCCTCAATTCAAGGAAGCTACCTACCGAATATACAAGTTTATGTTAGAAGGGCTGAATCAAGTAAGCCAGAAATTAGAATCTCTAAATATAGCATTTGTTCTGAAATTGGGATATCCCGAAATCCTCGTTCCACAATTTATTGAAGAAAATGGGATTTCATTATTGATAACGGATTTTTCTCCACTTAGAATAAAACAAACCTGGAATGAAAGAATTAAGGAGAAAATCTCTATCCCATTCTATGAAGTGGATGCTCATAACATAATCCCTGTATGGGAAGTTTCATCAAAGAAGGAATACGCCGCATATACCTTACGCAAGAAGATTGAAGTAAAAATAGGAGCGTTTTTAGAGGAATTTCCGAAATTAAAAAAGCTAAGGAAGATATGGAGTGAAAATACCAGTCCAATTGAGTGGAAAAAGTTATTAAATAAGGTTGAAGTCCAGAAGACAGAATTTATAGATACAGAATTCAAACCAGGAGAAGAATATGCAATGAGAATTCTCCAAAAGTTCCTTAAAGAAAAATTAACGAGTTATAATAAAACTCGAAATGATCCCAACGAAGAGGGAACCTCAGATCTCTCTCCATACCTCCATTTTGGGCATATATCTTCCCAAAGGGTTGTCTTGGAAGCGAGTAAAATAAAAAATGTAGCTAATTTGAAGAATTCCTTTTATGATGAGATAATTGTCAGAAAGGAGTTATCTGATAACTTTTGTTTTTATGAGCCTAAGTATGATTCCTTTGAGGGATTTCATTCATGGGCTCAAGAAACTCTTAATACTCATCGAAATGATACAAGGGAATATATTTACAAGAAAGAAGAGTTCGAAAATGCCAAAACCCATGATGATGCATGGAACGCTGCTCAAATCGAAATGAAAACGACGGGAAAGATGCACGGATATATGAGAATGTATTGGGGTAAAAAGATTCTTGAATGGACACAGACTCCGGAAGAAGCACTCCAAATCGCCATCTTTTTGAATAACAAGTATGAATTAGACGGGAGGGATCCTAATGGTTATACTGGGATTGCATGGTCCATTGGAGGGATCCATGATCGGGCGTGGAAAGAACGTCCAATATATGGAAAGATTAGATATATGTCTTATAATGGATTAAAAAGAAAGTTTGAACTTCAAAAATATATTAAAACATACTTATGAAAGGTTATGAAATATGAATAATTCTATTAAACCAGTTGTGGTAGTGTCCAAATGTATCGAATTCGCGTATTGCCGCTATAATAACAATATTATCAGCAGCGATGTGGTAAAAGAGATGAAGGATTTTGTAGAATTTATACCGATATGCCCAGAAGTGGAGATTGGGTTAGGAGTACCCCGAGACCCAATTCGAATCGTCCAAGAAAAAGATGAATCTTTAAAATTGATTCAAAGTTCCACAGCTATGGATGTTACAGAGAATATGCTCACATTTGCGGAGCAATTTCTAAATTCTTTAAAAAAGGTAGATGGGTTTATTTTAAAATATAAATCACCTTCTTGTGGTACAAAACATACTCCATATTTAGCAACTATTCAGAAAGGGGCAGCAAAATTAGCAACTGGTCCAGGATTATTCGGAAAGACTGTTTTAGAAAAATTTGGTAATCTTCCGGTGGAAAATGAGGGGAGGCTGAAGAATTTTAGAATACGAGAGCATTATTTAACGAAACTGTATACTCTCACGCGATTTCGAGAGGTAAAAACATCAGAATCAATGCATAAACTCGTGAAATTTCAAGAGAGAAACAAATTTCTCTTTATGGCTTATAATCAAGAAGAGATGAGAAGAATGGGAAGGATCGTTGGAAATGCCAGCAAAAAATCATTTAGGGAAGTAATTGAAGAATATGAAACGCATCTCCATACACTTATCGCATATCCTCCCAAATATACTTCGCACATCAATGTTTTGATGCATATGTTGGGCTATTTTTCGGATGAGCTCTCTAAGGAGGAGAAAGCATACTTTCTGGATGAATTAGAAAAATATCGGGCTGGATGGATACCGCTATTTGTGCTAAGAAGCCTATTGAAATCCTGGATTATACGATTTGATCAATCATACTTGAAAAACCAACTCTATTTTGATATTTTTCCAGAAGAATTGATGAGATTTGATTTAAAAGATACTTGGAGAGGAAGAAGCTATTGGAAAAAATAGATATGAAATTGATCGGACTAATTGGCGGGATGAGCTGGGAAAGCACTATTGAATATTATAAAGTGATCAATTCATTAGTAAATGAAAGATTAGGGGATTGGAACTCAGCAAAGATCCTACTATATTCGGTTAATTTCCAAGAAATCTTACCGCTTCAAAATTCAAATGAATGGGATAAGATAGCAGAAGAAATAATTGATATTTGTCAAAATTTAGAGATATTCGGATGCAAAACTATTGTGATATGTTCAAACACTATGCATAAAATTGCAGATCAAATCGAATCAAATATATCAATCCCTATAATTCATGTAGTGGATGAGACTGCGAAAGCCATTAAAGAAAAAAATCTGGAGAGAATAGGCCTATTGGGCACGAAATTTACCATGGAAGGAGAATTTTATGAAAACAGATTGACTGATAAACATGGTTTAACTGTTTATATACCAGAGGGGAGAGATCGGGAATATATAAATAATGCTATTTATACAGAACTTGCGAAGGGTAAATTTTTAGATTCAACTAAAGAATATTTCCTAAAAATTATTAGAAAATTAAAAGAAAAAGGTTCGCAAGGAATTATTCTGGGTTGTACAGAGATACCGCTCATTATTAAGCCTGAAGATGTTGATATTCCACTTTTTGATACTTTAAAAATACATCTTGAGGGCGCTGTGGATTTCGCTTTCAAGTGAGACATAAAAAATCCCCGATTATGGTAATTTTTGTTCAAGTACTTCTTTTAAAATATTTTTCAATCAATTTTTTTTTCTCCTTTAAATGTAATTAAGTTTTTATAAAAAATATCTTAAAATTACTTTTAGAAATAATAAGATCATAAAGAGGTTTTTTGGAATTATAAAAAAAATCTTTTTTACAAATTAAATGTGTATCAATTTAGGTGAATGAAAATATGGTAAATTTTATTTCCCCAGAAATGAATGACCTGATGAATAAGCAGATCGTCGAGGAACTAAGATCAGCTTATATATATTTAGGTATGGCTGCATGGGCCGACAGAGAGGGCTTAAAAGGACTCGCTAATTTTATGCGAACGCATGCAGAGCAAGAGGAATATGTTCATGCGATGAAGTTTGTTGACTACATTCTTGAAGCAGGTGGTAAAGTAGAATATGGAACAATAGAAAAAATTTCTACAGATTGGCAAGATGTTGAAACTGTACTAAAAGAAGCTATTTCTCACGAAGAACATATTACCAGCAAAATAAAGGATTTGATGGACTTAGCCAAAGAGAAGAAAGAGTATTATGCATACGAACTTTTAGATTGGTTTAATGAGGAGCAAATGGAAGAGGAAAATCTTTTTACCGATCTTTATGATGCATACAGGCTAAGTGGCAAGAATTTATTGATGTGGGATAGAAACATTACACATCCCGATTAGAATGAACAAGATTTATTATTCAATATTTTTTTCTTTTTTCTTTCTTAGATTTTAGATAAGTGGTTATTAAAAAAAAGTGAAAGAAAATTTAATTTGTTTTAGAACTTTTCTTCTCCCATGCTTATTTTATAGAGCTCGTGTGCGAATTTTGGTTGATACTGAACAACATTTTGAGTTTTAAAGGTCAATATACGGAATTTAACTCCAATTCGATTCCCAAACCATACGATATGAAATCGAGGTTTAAACCCGAAGTTTTGTTTATACTCATCGCATAATTTACTAATTCTATCAATTTTTATTCGGAATTTATCGTATTCAAATCGCATCCGAAAAGTGTAGGAATGAATTTGTTCATAATTTTTTTCTATGAATACATCATAGATTTCTTCCATTTCTTCCTTATAATCTCTTAATTTATCATTGAGATCAAAATCTATCCTCGCTTTTCCTTTATCTTGGGGGCTTTGGATCTTATTTTTGAAATCCTCAAACGTTTCAATATCCTGCAATTCTATAGTATAATTAATAATATTTGAATTTACAATCTCATTATTGGTGATTTCAATCATAATATTATTAAACGTTTCGATAACCACCTTGGTAAAGGTAATTTTCTTGACAATTCCTTTCTTTCCCTTTATTTTAACTATATGTCCTAGATCAAATGGATCGATGATAAACAAAAGGAGTCCGGATAAAATGTTAGCAAAGATTTCACTTGAAGCAAATGCCAGAGCAGTACTTATGGAACCCGTTAAGACTGCAGCAATCTCAGGGTCAATGTTTCCAAAGGAAGGAAATCCTTCGATTGCCAGAAAGACAATAACCACAATAGAGATCAGTTTAAATGCAAAATTCGACTTGTTTTTCTGTTCTACGGTTAATCTTTTGGTAGATCGCAATAGATAGCTTATCAATTTGTTCAATCCGATGAATGCTCCAATCGCAATGAGAAGAACAGTCAAAGCCATTAAATCTGTATTAAATAATGCCATCTTAATTTAAACCTCCAATTTTTCTTTATATTCTTCCCATTTATTATAGATAGAATCATGATGTAATTTGAATAGAACATCTCGTAAGAATGCATCAAGATATTGAAGGACAAGCGTTGGAGTCTCCGCTGTGATTAATAAATCTATTTTGCATCGAGAGACGGTGACCATATCTACCACGTAATCAGGTCTGACACCGAAGCGCGGTTCGTATTCATCAAACACCTCATTCAACAGTCTATCCAACTCCTCAGGCTCAACGTCAGATGTGATTTCCACATTTTTGGCGTACCTGGTGATTTTCTTATCTTCTTCAAACAACTGCTGTGCTTTTTCTATATATTTCTTGTAATCTGTTCTGTCTCCCTCATCCTCCTCTTCATCATCTTCAATCTTTAAATCAACTAGTGTTTGGACTTTATAGGTGAATTTCGTTATCATAGTTCCAAAAATATTGCTATTAGGCACCACCACATTTACCCCATCAAATTCCTTCAATTTTGTTTGGTTTAAGGTGATTTCTTGGACTTGCCCTTGAACACCGTTTGTATCAATTAGATCTCCGATCTCAAATTGCTCCGTGGTCAGCATAAGTACTCCTGATGTGATGTTGTTTATCAACTTCTTGAACGTTAATGAGACTGCGATAATCAAGAAGGATAAGACAGCGATGAAAGTTTCAAGTGAAAGCGCAAATAAGAGACCAAGTAAGAAAACTCCCCAAGTAATATTGATTAAACTCGTTATTACTATTCTGATGAGGCGTTTTCTGAATATATAAGCAATAATCCTTATGATCGGCGTTCTAATCAAATAGATTATAATGTTAATGATTATCAGATCCACTGCGAGCGGATTTACTCCGGGAAAGAAAAAGCTTGGATATAAAAATATCAATGTAATCAGAGTGACCAAAGCTATATAAATAAGCAACAAATATCGCTTTTTCATATAATAGTAATTCATCAAATCATATTTAAAATTTCTATCGATCTATGAATAATTGGGACTTAATTTCCATTTCACAATTTTTTAATTCTCAGAAAATCTTGTCTGTTATTGGACAGTCTAAGAATAAGAAGTGTCTTCATGCCTTTATGAAATATACGGGGCGAATTTATATAAAAGAGTAATTATAGTGTTTATTAACTATAAATGGTGGAAAATAATGTTGAAGGATAAAGTGATTCTTTTATTGGGTGCAACTGGGGGAATTGGTGCCCAAATTGCTAAAGAGGCATCCAAATTGGGGGCGAAACTCATTTTAGTTGCGAGGAGTGAAGAAGATTTGGATAACTTAAATGCCAAACTCAATGATTCAATCGCGATTTCTGGGGATGCAACAAAGTTGGAAGATTTGCGTAGAATTGTAAAAAAAGGTGAGGAGAAGTTTGGAAAAATTGACGTTCTAATCCATGCTATCGGGTCTATTCTTCTAAAACCCATTCATATTTTAAAAGAAAAGGAATTTCAAGATACAATAAAAATAAATCTAACATCTGCATTTTTAGCTATCAAAGCCGTGATTCGTGGAATGATGAGAAGAAAAGAGGGATCAATTATAATTATATCCTCTGTAGCAGGTTCAAAGGGTTTACGCAATCATGAAGCAATTAGTGCTGCGAAAGGGGGTCTTGAAGCTATGATACGATCAGCGGCAATTACGTATGCATCCAGAGGAATTCGTTTTAATGGAGTTGCTTTAGGTTTAGTGGATACTCCTTTATCTGCCTCTGCAAAATTGACAACCTCAGAAAAAGCGCTGGAAATTTCACGGGAGATGCATCCTTTAGGGAGGATTGGAACACCAAAAGATGTTTTTGGAGCAATCCTCTATTTAGCCTCTGATCAATCATCATGGCAAACGGGTACGATAATCCCGATTGATGGAGGCATGAAAGCTGGATAAGGTAGGTTGTCTTTTAAATGAATTCAAGAGATATTTCTACAACATTATTTTCTAAATCCATCTTCACAACTTCACATTTTACCTCTATTCCTAATTTCTTCTTGATTGAATGCTCAATTACTCCTATCATAATATAGAAGTGATTTTGCATAAATTCAGACAAATCTCGTAGATTTTTGATTCGATAAAATGCCTTTTTTTGTTCTTTAAGAATTTTTGTATTTACTTCAATTTTGTTTCGATATACAAATGGCACGAATGGTATCATAGAGCCAAAATAAGTGAGAAATTTAATAACAGAGCGACTGTTATTTTTTGGAAGGACTTCCTCTGGAAATTTCGAACCATAGGGAAAATCTGTTCTCTCAGAAATTGCTTCTCCTATTAATTTTAATTGTTCTTTATTCTCAATAATTTTATCTAAACCAGATAAAAGGCCGGTAAAGTAGGAATATATTAATTCGCGGGGGATTAATTTGCTTTTTGTACTATAATAGAGTTTATAGGCCCCAATTTCTTTAAAAAACACTTCTTGTCTTTCTAAAAGGATTGCAATATACTTTCCCGCTGTAACACGCGAAGTGCTGATTCCATTAGCAATATCTGTGATAGTCACTCCAGAAGGATTTTGATTAATAAAAGACATAATCTCTTCCATATATTCTTCTGAAGATTTTTTATTTTTTGATTTTTTCATTTTATTATCCTTCTATCTCTAGGTAAGAAAATTGAATCAAGAGATAAATTCTTTATTTAATTTGTTTATTTAGTAATCAAAAAAATGGTCTTATTTTTTAATTATAAGCCGTTCTTTCTGGATATCTGGGGTAAAGATTTATAATTTCTCTGAGCATTCGAGTATTTAATTGATTTCTTAAGTTTTCTTTATACCACAAATTATTCATTTCATAAGGATCATCCTTCAGATTAAAGATATCTCCAAATTCGGACACGCTGTCGTACAATGTATAGCGATAATTCTCAGTTACTAAAGTGCGAAGTCTCATTATTTTATCCTTTGAAATCTCCTCATCATGCTCAATAAGGATTTGGTCCCGTATTTTTTTTTCTGGGTTTTCTAATACCGCAGAAAAATCATATCCCTGCATTCTCTTTGGATGATATTTTTCTCTTATTCCTAAAAGATTTAAGATTGTTTTCGGAAGATCTATGGTTGAAATTAATGAATCTGAAACGTTATTTTTAGTTTTTCCTGATATCTTCCACAAAAGAGGAATATTTATTAAACCTCTGTAATGAGCTGGTCCTTTCAGGATTAATCCATGATCCCCACATAAATCTCCATGATCGCTTGTAAAAATAATCATTGTGTTTTCAGAGAGTCCCAGCTCTTCTAGTTTATTTAGTATTGCTCCAATTCCATCATCAATCATTGAGATAGACCCATAAGTTAAAGCGGTGAACCTTTTAGTCGTTTCTTTATCAACATTTTGCGGTAATAAATGTCGAAAACGTGCATTTTTTATATGTTGTCCAATAAAAGGATGCTCAAGGAGATTCTTAGCATCATCGAAACTGGGAGGTAGTTCGACATCCTCGGGGGAGTAGAGTTCTTTATACTGTCCTGGAGGACATACGGGATGGTGGGGATCGGGAAAAGAGCAATGAAGAAAAAATGGTTTATTATCGTAGGTTCCTTGGGCATATCTTTCAAGAAATTCAATGCTTTTCTGGGTTATGTAATAAGTTGGGTATAAATCTTCGGGTAGGTCGGTCTCATAATATGTTTCATTGATAGCTAAAAATCGATTTTTCAATTTCTCTAATTCTTCGTATCCTTGTTCCTTGAGCCATTCAAAATAGTGTCCACCCATGACATCTCCATGTCCCACTGTCAATAAAACCTCTTCGAACCCATAATAGGGTGTTGGGAATGGTTTAGGGATATTGCCCGCCATCCAACGCGCAATATCTTCTAAAGAAGAAACTTTTCTCGTAAACGGATGGGAGAAAAAATTAAAATGTGTCTTTCCAATGCTAACCGTGTGATAGCCTTTTTCCCTTAGCGAGTCTGCGATTGTTTTTTCATTTGGATTGAGATTGATACCGTTTGATCTCGTTCCATGGACGCTTGGGTACGATCCCGTGAAGAAATTCGCCCTATTTGGCATACATATAGGAGTATTGCAGTAATAGTTTGTGAAGCGAATGCCATCTTCAGCAATCCTATCTATATTTGGTGTGCGTAAAACTTGATTTCCATAGCAACTCAGATGATCAACACGTTGTTGATCGGTAATAAAGAATAATACATTCGTTTTAGCTGACATTCGATTTTTCCATCCAAATCTTTAATTAATGAACCTATTTTTTTTAGAATCTGCTTAATTAGAATTCGTATTAAAAAATTCCTCTTCGGTAGGTGGATAATATATTATCTCCTCCCCATCTTTTTTTAATTTTTTCACATATTCTCTTCCATTTTCATCTAAAAATACTTTTCCAGAAGTTTTCAATAGTTTCAATAGTTCTACCCTCTTCTTTAGATCGGCAACACAGATGAAATTACAATTTCCACATCTAGGATTTGTATCTTCTAGCGGACGTAAAGCAACATTTTCTGTCGTGCCAACTCCAGCATACGATTTGAGAATTTTTTTATTGAAGTTCCTTATTTTTTTTGGCGTATTTTTATCAACTATTACCTTCCTGATCAGTTCCCTTTTTAAGGAAGGGTTAGCTTCCCACTCTTCATTTGCATATTCTTTTAAGCAGATATGATCTGCTGTCCACGTGGTCCATTTACCATCCTCAGACAGCCCAGATAAGCCTGCACATCCGTTTCCACATTTAGAATAAGTCCCCCGCTTTGCATATACTTCTCTTTTCCCTCCGATTATAACTTCTTGCTGTGCCTCTTCTAGATCCTTTTCAAAATACCCAGTTGTACAGGATTGCCAACATATTTTACAGTTATTACAATAATTTTCTTTTGCCATTGGATCGGGTTCCAAGGGAGCAGTTGTAAGAATACCTCCTAGATATATGGATCCACCAAATTCTTTAGTAACTAAATTTCCTGACCACCCTAGATGACCTAATCCAGCTGCTACTCCACCATATCGTAAGGAAAATCTGGGATATGCTTGATCCACTTTCATAAAATTAGTATAACCTCCTGCTTTCCTATATTTTCCATTTGGTATCACAACAAATGCCTTGTAAATTGAATTCTCTTCAATAAATTCTTTTAATTTTAAACCTGTATCCCAAGCACTTTTGTAGGCAAAATGTTGGAATTTTTTAATGCTCATCCGTTCCTTTTTTGAAAAGTAATTTTCCAATGCTTCTATAGGATTCGGGTAGGCCCAAATGATGCAACTCTGAGCGTCTGGAAGACAGTATTCCATATCCCCTGATGGGGGTGCATCTTTTAATCTCTCTCTCCTTCCTACTCCTACCAATTTTGCCCCTCCATCTAACACGATATTATTTACTTCTTGTTTTAATTCTTTCAAATTCATATTATTTTAATTTAATTTTTTAATTTGATACAATCTATCTATAAATTCATTAATTATTTGGATCCAGATTAAATCTCATCCCATCTTCTCCTAATATAATTTCACCATCAAAGACTTCATTAACTCCCATTAAATAAAGCTCTTGAGCTTTCTCACTAGACAAAGGTGGGGTGATATGAACGAGCACGAGTTTTTTAACTTTCGCTTCCTTGGCTAACTCTGCCGCTGTTATTGGATTCATATGATAATTCTGAATATCTGTTAATATTTTAGCATATCTTTCGAGTCCAAGCTTTTTTGCTCCAGCTATGAGATTATTAATCATCTTAAATGAGATAGCTTCACTTATCAATATATCCGCCTTTTTGCAATGCTTTACTAAATTATCTGTTTTTATCGTATCACCGGTAATTACCACTACATTTCCACGATATTCAACTCTATAACTATAAGCTGGCTCTATTGGGGGATGTGCAGCTTTAAATGCGAACACCTTAAGACCATTTCTATCAAAACATAAATATTTCTCATTATTTTTTTCTAATATAACTTTTTTAGCAATCATCTTTCCATTTTCTCTTGTTACGATCTGATTTCCATGATGGGCGATCCGGTATTCAGTATCTGATTCATATGCAAGCTCAAACCCTTTTACAATCTTTTCCACACCATCTGGTCCATAAACCTCTAGAGCTTTCGCCCGACCATTAACCCATGATAACATGTTTGCTTCCCCAAGATCTCCAATATGATCTGAATGAAAATGCGTAAGAAACACTGCACTTAGCTTCTCTGCTGGTAGTCGGAGAACATCAACATTCCTGTATGATCCTGGACCTACATCAATTAAAATAAATTCTCCTCCAGCGATTACACCTATGCTAGAAGCCACTCGTACATCATTATTCATCGGACCTCCTGTCCCTAATAAAAAGAGGTGGAGTTTTCCATCATTTAGAATCTTTTTTTGGCTAATCATTTTTTTCACTATCTACTTTTTTTTAGACTCACCTAGCTTTTTATCGATAAGATCTTTCATATATCTAAATCCAGGTGTTAGATCTGTTGTTAAATTCAAAGGAATCATACTTTTTACGGGAAATCCGAGTCCTTGCCTGCCTCCCGTCTTGAACAAATTCTCTATAATATAAAATATATGCTGGGCAGGCATTCCAATCCCGATCTCATAATCTTGAATACCAGCAAAAGCTCTATCTCCTGAGCCTGGTATTACAATCTGCGCTTTCCGCATAAGAAAGGGCATTAATCCTCCCTTTCCACAAGATTCTCCAAATCCTTCAAAACTTGATTTAATACTATATTTTGTTTTATGTTCAAAACTTAGCGCATGAATAATGTGTGTCAATTGTGCTCCATTCCCAAACATAAGAACAGTATCGGGAATATCCGGAGCTTTATGTAAGGGAAACGAGATTAAGCCGCAAAATCCCAATTTTATAATATTTTTAAAATTTGTTGAATATAATTTTTTTGCTCTTCTTTTTTCTGCTTTTTCATCTTTATGCCATCCTTGGCGGACTTGACTTTCGATGAATTCTTCCTCAGAGATATTAACCCATCCATGGGCAACACTTGAGGGGGTGCAAAAATTATCTGCAGCTGTGATAGCATAAATATTTCCAAACTTACGGGACATATAGAATGCTTGGCAAATACTCATCATCTTACCTTGTGTGGAAGGTAGTATTGCTTCTGATGGAATTTGATTAACACTCTTAATATATTTTATCCCGATTGGGTAAGTTTGAATGTGTAGCCTATCAAAAATCTCTTGTCCAGCCTTTTGATACTCTTTTACGCTCTTTTTATCAGACATCTCCCAATCACTCTAAATTTTTAATCTTTTTGGCTTCTCATATTATTTTTTCTGAGACTTAATACTTGATTTGATCCGTTTTGCACCGTTGTTTAAAATATTTCGAACTATAAATGAAGGCTCTCGCTCAACTTTTTGTTCTAAAATCTCTTGTTTAATTTTTAGAGCATCTAATAAGAGCTCCTCTGGTACATTTTTTTCTGCTTTAATGATAACATCTAACATATGAAGAGCAAGCTGAAATTTTTGTTGTTTAAGAAGATTTTTGGCGTGATTAAAATACTCTTCTGGTTTGGATATCTTTAAAAATTCTTGAGCAATCTCATGAGATCTTGCTGGAAAAAGATCTGTAGGATTTCCAGTATCGTACCATCCATGGTATAATCTATACACTGCATGAATCGCAAATCTATAGCAACCATAAAGCGGTCTCAGATATTCGTGATTCTTAAATTTATCCGGATATATTTCGAGCATTTCATGAAATATTTGTTCAAACCATTTTCCTTCATTTAAACGCTTTACAACCTCATCATGGACAAAATGCATGGCCTCAGCAGTAATTTCTAACACCTCTCGAACGTTTTCTTTTCCTTCAATCATTTTTCCATGACCTGGAATAATATATTTTGCTTCTTTTTCCATCATATTTTCCATGGCGATTGCCCATCTTTTAGGATATCTCTGAACTTTATAGGGATTTCCAACATTTGGATAAGAAGAAATCATAAGATCTCCACTGCAGATCAATTCTTTTTCGGGTACCCACAACCAACTGGAATCATCCGTCTCACCGATATCATGATTAACTTCAAACTCAATATCTCCAAAATCAAATAGGTATGGTTCTTTTCCATCCAACATTACAGTTGGTTTCAGGATCTTGTCGGGTTCAATCACATCATTAGACCTTCCCATAACTGAAGAGAACTGTTGCGCATTTAACCATCGATGATAATCATCAAGCATCTGATATTTTTTAAATCGTTTATAGACATTCTCATGAGCGATTATTTCAGGCATTTCCCAGCCTTTTTCTTTAATTTCACTGATAAATGGTTCAAATCCATAACAATGATCAAAATGCCCATGACTAAAGATAAGGTATTTGATTGGTTTTTTAGTGATTTTTCTGAGTGTTTTGAAATTTCTTCGAGCAAATTGCCGTAATGCTATATCAAAAACAACTAATCCCTCATTTGTTTCAATAACACCAATATTTCCGAACGATGGAATAAGGTGAACCGTTCCATCTTCAACACTTTGGGGTGGAATCATTCCAATAAAAAACTTAATATCATTTTGTGAAAAACTCATTTATATTTAACCTCACTTAATATGATTATTTTTTAATTTGATAATTTTCTACTCATTAATTTTAAGTTTTCTTTCCTTGCGGACAGATTTTTAAACAATAAGAACAATAGGTATTATCTAGTATGCTACGGATACATTTGGACCTATCAATATGAGTAATATGTGGAGAATTTTCATATCTAAGTGGTTCCTTAAAAGTTGCTTCTCCCTTGCATTCTCTTACACACGCCCCACATCCTCTACAAAACTCTTTTAAAGTATCTAAATCCCTTGATTTTGTTTCGGGTATTTCCGCATCTGTTGTTATGATACTCCATCGTTGCCGTGGTCCATACTCTGATGTAATAATTAATCCATTTTGTCCTAATATTCCAAGTCCCGCTGCTACAGCATGAGGGCCGTATAAAAGTTTTCCCCCAAAAGGATGATGTGCTTCGCTTTTAAATCCTCTATCTTTCAAATACTCAGTTAATTCAATTGTCACATCGCCGAGAACTTTATAAACGCGGAAAACCTCAATCTCGCATATAGCGCTCGGCGCTGTCTTGATCTTATCCCATTTCATCTCCATTCCTAATACTATTGCGTTCTTACCATATACTTTTAAATCATAAAAAATAAAACTCTCATCCACGGGAGTATATCCAATAAAGTCTACATCCATATTTCTTGCTTTTTGTTCAAACTCCCTCCAAAATTCTGGAGTTGTTTTGGTTTTTGAGTTTTTTTCATTCCCATATTTCGTTTTCCGAGCATCTTGGAATCCCTTAAATGTTCCTCTAATGTATTTACTAAATTTTTTCGCTAAATCACGATCGATTGTTTCCGCTGGTCCAGTTCCCATACTAAAAAGCTCTTTCGGGACAATAAATTTCAGATCTTCATTTTTTCCTATATAGGTTGGTTCAATATCTATATCTGACATTTTCTTATGTACAAATTGGTTATTTTTATTCAGTCTATTTCTTTACTTATTGTGTTGAGAGTAATTAATATTTTTTCATTCATACTTTGGAATATTAAATGAATCTGTAATAGCAATAATCTATTCTCTATTCTCTTTATAAATGGTATTTTGGAGGATTGCGGGATTTTTAAAAAGCTTATTTCTCTCTTCTCTATGAAGTCTTATGGCTTCTGTAGGACATGTAACTGCACATAAACCGCACCCATAGCATTTTTCTGGATTGACGGACGCCTTTTTATCATTTAGCGTTATTGCGTTGAAAACACATCGTTCTACACATATCCCACATCCTTTACAGAGATCTTTCTCTACTTTAGAAACATAATTAGATTTTGCTACGCAATTTTCGTTTTTATCTTCAAATCGGGTCATACCTCTGAGAAGACTGCAACAACACTCACAGCAACAACACAAAACTTGATGATTCACATTTTCATGGTTCTCTGTGGTAAAAATCAATCCCAATTCAGAAAATTTATCAACCAATTCTTTTGCTTCCTCAATAGATAATTCTTTACCTTCTCCGCGTCTGAGAAAATAAGAACCAAAAAATCCTAGTTGAAAGCAAGAATTCTCAATTGGAAATTTACCCTTACATTCTCTCTTTCCCAAGATTTCTGTTCTTTTCCTACAAGGGCAATCGGTAATAACGATTGGTTTTTGACATTGCTCTAAGATTTTATGGACTTCTTCAACGTTCAATATTTCTGTCTCATATTTTATGGAGTGTTCTACTGGAACTACTCGCATTAGGGAAGTGCCAGCATCAGAAGATTCATAGCGTTTATAAAATTTATCATGGATGAAAAATTTTTCATACAATTCTGCACCTTTCTCTCCTAATCGCTCCAATGCCTTGGAATATTTATAACCTACATTGAGAAGATGCGCCATGGTAAGAAAATAGGAATATCCTCCAATATCTTGAATTATTCCCTTCTCTGTCATATCCTCTAAAATTTTCTCAACATCTTCTTTTTCTTTTCCTAATTTTTTAGCTAATATCCTTATAGATTGAGGTTTCACTTTGAGATATTGTGCAATCTCTGCTTCTTCTGGAGTAAATAATAATTCGATATATGCTTTAAATGCATCTGAGACTTTATCATCAATTATGGGAATATTTTGGGGATATTCTCTCATATTTTCTAAGATTTGATCATAGGCATTATTTTTTTTTAAATCATTCATTTTAATCGGAACTATTTCGGTTTATTACATAATTATTTCTACAATATGTTATGGATTTTTTTTTATATATATATCTTTACATTAGTGAGAATCAAAAGTGAAAACATTTATAAATAATAAGATGAAATATAGTTTTATAAAATTTTTTGTTTATTGTGAAAGATTAGAAATATAAATATAATTGAAAAATATCATCAAATGGTTTATAAACTAATTTCTTCGAAATAATTTATAATTAAAATAGAAAAAAGGGTAAATAATGTCGAAAATTATTGACGAGTTTAGAAATATTGGACAAAAAGTCTATGAAAAGCTCAGATTATTAACTTATCCCATTGCTATAAAATTCATCAAAGATTATGTTGAAATCCCCGAAAAGGCACAGAGACCGTCCAAAATAGGTCAGAATATTACATTATGTCAATCCTTTACCATGGCACGACGTTGGGGTGCTCACGTTGCGATGACGTACGAGGATAATGCATGTATAACAAGTTCATTAGTCCATCAGTGGAAAAAAGTATCCCCTAAAGATATTATTAAATCTCAAATAATTTCTGGATATCATAAAGATGCGAAGGCAGAACTATCTGTACAATCTCAGTATGCCGCATTATCAAATAAAGAAAATTATTCCAAGATTAAAGATCATGTAGGATTTATCTCGTCTCCCCTACCAAGAACCATTATTCAACCTGATGTCATTCTTATTTATGGAGATCCCAGTCAGATGACTCATATAGTTCAAGCATTAAGTTATGAGGGAAAATATTTGGTAAATTCTTCATTCATAGGATTTGGAGAGTCTTGTCTAAAGGGTGTGCTGATACCCTTTCTCACTGAAAAACCAGAAGTAGTTCTCCCTGGGACTGGTGATAGAACTCTTGCTCTAACTAAGGAAGAAGAAATGGCAATAGGAATGCCCAGCAAACTAATCTCCTATGTAAATGATAATCTTTTCAAATCAGGGGAGCAATTCAATATGCGACAACCATCACGATTTTTCATAGGAAGTATTCCTAAAGGATTTGGACCACCAGCGTGGAATTTTCTAAAGAGAAAGGTGAAAAAACAAGAGAGAGAAGCAGAGAGGAAAGCAAATTCATAATTTTTCACAATATAAAAAATTAATAAAATAATATAAGGAGTGATTACATATGAATCAAAAAATGGTAGTTGATGAGTCACCTTCTTCAAATCGGAAATATTTCCTCTATTCGATATTTGTTCTAATTTTCGTTCAAGTAATAGATTCCTACAGCACTTCATTTCCAACCTTAGTGCCTTCAAGCATTATTGACGAATTTCTGTATGGATTTCCAGAAAATATCGGTGCTTCTATCTTTGCGTTTGTGACAGCTTTGGCTTCGGTGGGTATGTATTTTTGTGCATTTAATACCTATCTTTCTGATAAAATAGGAAGAAAAACGATGTTAGCTATCACGGTTTTTGGAATGGTTTTAGTCGCACTATTAATAAACTTCTCCGTGAGTATTATAGATTTCACGATATATCTCCTCTTTTTATGGTTTTTCACTCGCTCGGATGTATGGATGATATATATAGGCGAAGAATCACCTCGAGAGAAAAGAGCCTTCTGGACTAATATTATTCTAATTTTTGGTCTAATTGGAGCGATTCTTGCTCCTATCGTACGGTCTAGATTTATCACCGAGACCACTTCTAATTGGCGGGGAATTACATGGTTAGTGATTATTTTTGGAGTTCCTTTAGGATTGCTAATCGTGTTTACTCTGAAAGACCCCAAAATATATACCGATATGAAAGACGATTTAGACTCAAAACAGAGAATAATCAGTCTGAAAGAAAATGTGTCAGGACTTTTTAAATCTGAAAATCGCACAGAAATAATAGTCTGTTTAGTTATAAGCGTGATTTTAGGTATGAATTCGGTTTTTCGGAATTTAGTAGAAGAAGCCGTTTCCTCTAGCTCCTACTTAAATCAACAAGAAATAAGCCTATTAATGCTTATAGGTGTGATTGCGGTCTACTTGGCGGTTATTCTAATCGGAGTACTTGCAGATAAATTTGGCAGAATTCCCTTGCTTTACATCTTTTCAATTTTAATCCCCATCGCCCGAATAATGTTTGCGATCGTTGCATTCCAACCAATATTAACATTTCCCCTTACTTCTTTATTCGTAGGGATGTCTGAATTTGGGTATTGGGGGGGTTGGATTACTCTGAGCATTGTTGTTATGGAATTAGTACCCACCGAGTCTCGGGGTACCGGAAGTGGATTGAAGTCATTTTTCGGGGCATTCGGAATAACTATTGGATTTCTTTCCACAGCGCTTATGACTTATATTTCCAACTTGAGTATTTCGTTTGTTATATTAGGTCTCTTTGGAATAATAATCGTTCCGCTCATATATAAATACCTTAAAGAAACGAAAAAAGTGGATATGAGAGATATCTCAAGACTAAAAACATAATGGTGGATCAAAATGAGTAAAAAAATGAATGTACTTTTTATGATTACCGATCAACAGAGAGCGGATCATTTAGGATGTTATGGGAATGCAAGATTACAAACACCAAATATAGATAGGATTGCCGAGGAAGGGGTGCGCTTCACCAATGCCTATTGTACGAACCCGATGTGTATGCCCAACAGGGCTACTCTATTAACTGGATTATACCCCAATGCACATGGAGTAAGAAGCAACGGCATAAATCTTCCCGAAAATGTACCTACAATCGCAGAAACTTTACGAGAAAGAGGATGGTATACAAAATCTATAGGAAAAACCCATTATCAATTTAATTTTCCTCCCTATAAACGATCCTCCGAATCTGCAGAAATGATCTCCGAGTGGATTAGACCAGCAACGGTGGAAAAAAAGAAAAAGCGATTTGAAAAGCCGTATTATGGATTTGAGGATGTAGAACTCACCTTAGGACATGGAGATCTAGTAGCAGGTCATTATCTTGACTGGTTAGAAGAACGCTCCCCTGAGCATGTGATAGAAATTAAAAAACGATTTACATGCTTTTTCGAGAATCTAATGTATGAGACCTCATTACCGGAGGAATTGTATCCGACTAACTATGTAAAAGAACGGACGATCGATTTCTTTGAAAACTACAAGAAAGGTATATTTGGAGATAAACCCTTTTTCCTTCATTGCTCTTTTCCCGATCCCCATCATCCCGTATGTCCTCCAGGGAAATATTATGATATGTATGATCAAGCTGAAATTGAGTTACCACCGAGTTTTGATGATAAAGAAAATTTGTATGTTCATGAATTTCTTGGAAAATATCTAAAAGATCCGATATTTAGAGGGGCATTATTAAGAGAATCTTCTGAGGAAGAAGTGAAACGCTTTCTTGCTTTGACTTATGGGTCCATTTCGATGATCGATCATAGCGTAGGAGAAATATTAGCAACACTGAGTAAACTAGGCTTAGATGACAATACAATGATTATTTATACAAGTGATCATGGTGATTTAGCTGGGGACCATGGGCTATTATTGAAAGGTCCCTCACCATATAAGGGTATATTAAAAGTTCCATTAATTTGGAAAGTTCCAGGTCTCACACAAAAAGCTCAAACCGATTCATTAATTAGTTCAATCGATATACCAATCACAATGCTTAATCTTCTAAATATTAAGGAACGCCATCACCCTCCGGATATGCAAGGATATAATGCCTCCGAAATTTTACAGGATCCAAATAAAAAAATTCGAGACTACTGTTTGATTGAGGAAGATGAGGAGGTTACGAATATCCAAATAAGAATAAGGCATTTAATCACCGAAAAATATAAATTGACGGTGTATGAAGGGTTTGATAAGGGAGATCTTTACGATATGCGAGCAGATCCCCATGAATTGAATAATTTATGGGATACTGAGAAGGAAATCCGGAAAGATTTGGTTTATAAGCTCTTACAAGAGAATTTAAAAGCGCAAGCCAGATATCCTAAGAGAGAATCTCTGACCTAATGAATTAAATTACCTATAAATATTATTTTAACCTTTTTCTTTAATTAAAGCAATTAATCGCTTATTCTATTGGGATAAATTATTCTTATCGATATAAGAATAATTTTTTTTCTTTTTGATTGGAGCGCAGTTTATTATACTCATCTAATTCAAATGACGATTTATTTTTTCATTTTTTCTTAGATTTTTTTTGAGTTCCATTTCCTTCTGAAAATCGTTTAGGCATCGTTCTTCTATGAAAAACCACATTAGCTATTAATAGAATAATTATCCATAATACTAATATGAATATATCCAACTCAAGATTAAAAAACGGATTATTGGCGGTACAAAATCTCATTAAATCTGTGAAATATGTTAAGGGTGAGAATAGAGATAAGACCAGGAGGCTGAAAGGAGCCAAACTAAGTGGAACAAAAATACCACTGATGAAAACTAAAGGAAATTTGATGAGATTACTCACTACCATAATATCAGATGTCATATCACTAGGAATACCAGAAAGGAGTAAACCTAATAATGACCCAAATAAAGTTATAGACACAATTCCAATAACCATAATAACAATCTGAACTATTGAGAGGAAAGAGATTGAAAGAATAAAGATGAAGCATGTTGTAATAATAATAGTTATGACTAAGGAATATAAGAACGAGGCAATTAATATCCCTAAAAGAACTTGATAAATCGAAATAGGATAATACAATTGTCTCTCTAAGGATTTTTCTCGTGTTTCTTGAGGTAACACAACAGGACTTATCGCTGTTGATGTAAAAAAAGCAGTCATAGCAACAATTCCGATAAATATTTGAATAGTCGAGAGATCTCTGCCAATTACCCATGAAAGTGTTATAAAGAAAGGAAACATAAGGCCAAATATTAATACTGGTCCTCTTTTAATATAGAGAGAGATATTCTTTTTGCACAATACCCACACGATTACTAATTTTTCATTAATCATTTTACTTCCTCTTGTTTAGTTTTGTTAATTAAATCAATAAAAACATCTTCCAGAGAGACTTCTTTAATTGTAAGATTTTCAATGTCTATATCAGAATGTGATATAATATGAGATAATGAAGAGATGTCCTGAATCGGATTATCACTTAAAAAACTATAATACCCACTCTTTTCTTGTTTAATTCCGAACTCTTCCTTTAATGTTTTCAATTGGGGCGATGAGATATTATTGACGAGTTGAAAGCGAATAGTAGATTTTTGTTTGAAATTTCTCCTAAGTGTATCTGGGTCCGCATCTGTAATAATTTTTCCTTTGTTCATAATTAAAACTCTATCGCAGAGATTTTGAGCCTCTTGCATATCATGTGTGGTAATTAATATTGTTTTTCCCTCTTCTTTCATCTGTAGAATTCTTTTTCTCATAATGGAGACGGAAATTGGATCTAATCCGCTTGTTGGCTCATCAAGAATTAATATGGGCGGGTCGTGTAATAGAGCTAAACAAAAATTTAACCTTTGCTGTAAGCCTTTTGAGAGGGTTTTTGTTTTAGTTTTTATCCTATCATAAAGATCGTATTGATGTAATAAAAGGTTAGCACGGGATTCAACTTCTTGCTTTGAGAGACCATAAATTCTTCCTGTAAATAATAAATTCTCCCACACAGTAAAATCTCGAAAAGCATTACTTATTTCGGGAACAATACCAAACTTAGATTTACATAACTCAAGGTTTTTTCGTAGATTTTGATTAAAAATGGAAATGTCTGTATTATCTTCCGATTCAAAAAGACCTGTAATTATACGGATTGTAGTCGTTTTTCCTGCGCCATTTGGTCCTAAAATTCCAACAATCTCACCTTCAAAAATTTCAAACGATATATTATTAACTGCAATTAGATCTCCAAATCTCTTAAATAGATTTGAGGCTTTAATTGCACTTTGTGCTTTACTCATCATCAATTACTAATATTAAATGGTTTTAAATTTATTTATCATTAATCAAAGATTTGAATTCCTAAAAGTATTGAATCTTCAAGAGGTTTTATACCTCTTATTTCATTAGGATCGTAATAAATTGCTTTATTTTTTATAATTTTATATGTACCATTTCCTGTCGTAAAAATAGCCGATCCTTGGATAATAAAAAAAAATACTGCATAGTTTTCAGGATGAGGAACTATTTCTTGATCTTTTGCTATTTTTATTATAGCTATTTTGATATTTCTTTCTTTAATAATATCTATTTTATTTATTTTTCCCTCTACTGAGCCCTCACTATCAATCAGATTTTCAAATTTTTTCATTTTTTTCACATACCTGATATTGGAATAAGATTATCCTTCTAAACTTTCAAGATATTTTTTCCCATGACATTTTATAATCTGTTCTTTTGAACAGCCTTGCTTGAAAGTAGCACGGATTTCAGGTTTATCGCACTCACATTCTTCTAAATGTTCAATTCTTTTTTCTTTACTCATAATATCACTATAAATTTATATTTTGTATAATATTATTATACTTAATTTTTTAAAGTATTTAAACTTCCAAGTATGAAGTATTGAAGCAACTTCCCAAAAATAAAGTATAGAAAGAAAAGGTAGTAAAAATGGATAATGAAGAAAATAAAGATAATTTTTTAGAATGGCACTGTTCAAAGCATGAAGATGTTAGCAATTGTATGGAGGAATGTTATGTAAAACAAGTGTTATCTCTTTTTGGAAAAAAATACGTAATGCCGATCATTAGGGCATTACTTATACATGATAAACTTCGATTTAACGAAATTGAAGAAAAATTAGGAGGAAGCCCAAAAACTATAACTTCTAGATTAAGAGAATTAGAAGCTCTTGGATTAATTCGCCGAGAAGTCTTTAATGAAATTCCAATACGAGTTGAATATTCATTAACAAAAAAGAGTAAAGGGTTGGAGGATATTTTTGAAAGAATAGCAATATGGGCAAAAAATTTAAAAACTGTAAACCAAAATTCAGGCTGATTGATTTTCTTCGAGTTTAACTTCTTTTCTCATCAAATAGTGAAATTTTTCACTTGATGCTCCCTCGAGTGTCAATGAATCAAATTCTATACATTATAGGATTCAATGGGAATTGGAGACTTCTTGAAATGCTTTGGATTCCTCGTGATGATTTTAGATGCGTGAGTTTCTTGAGCTGTAACCATTATGATGATATCAGCAAGATCCAGCATCTCACCGTTTCGTCTAAGTTCTCCCCGAATCAATCCTGTTTGTTTTAAAATCTCTGTAGATAAGGGGATGATCTGAAAATTATGTAATATTTTTATAAATTGATCCCTAATTTCCTCATAGAGTTTCTCTCCTTTTTCTTTTTTTGTATATCCGAGTCCATCATAAATTTCTTCAATTGTGATTGATGATATGGCGAACAAATTATCAGAATATTGTTCTAAGCACTTCCTAACATTATTTCGTCCACGCCATATATCAATAATTACAGTTGTGTCAACTACCATCATTTTATTCCCCCCAAAGTTCCTTGAATCTGCGTGAAGTATTCTCTGCAAATTCCTTCTTAGCTCTTAGAATAACATCTTCAAATTCCTTCTTTAGTTCCTCTGGGATGTGCTTAGCAATTCCAAAATATTTTAATGGTTCCTTTTCTTCTGTTTTAATTAGTCTCTCAAGTAAATCAGAAAAACTCTCATCATGCTGTTTGAGCTTTTTCAGCTTTCTATATATCTCTTCTCTTACTGAGATTAGTTTGGAAGTCATATTCAATAATAAATTTTATTTTTCTATAACTATATATATTTATATAAATATTTATATTTTAATATTACAAATCACGAATTTTTCGAATAATCTATC
>SHMW01000038.1 GCA_008080735.1 Promethearchaeota archaeon | reverse complement strand
GTGGGATTGATCTATACTGAGGAGTACTCCAAGTATAATTTTGGAGCATCTCACCCGCTAAGACCACTTCGCTTAGAGTTAACCTATAGCCTTATGGAAAAAATAGGGCTTCTTAATCATGAAAGTATTGAAATATTTACTCCTCGGCACGCTACAGAAAAGGAAATTGCACGAGTTCATTCCTCTGATTATATTAATATCGTCAAAAAGTTGAGCAAGAATCCAGATGATAACAGTACGAAACCCTTCATCTATGGCTTAGGGCCTGGGGATAATCCTATCTTTAAAGGAATGTATGAAGCGTCAGCATTGGTTTGTGGTGCAAGTATTACAGCGGCAGACACGATCTGGACAAATGATGATTTTAATTATGCTTTCAACCCTGCTGGAGGATTACATCACGCATTAAGAGACAGAGCCTCGGGATTCTGTATTTTTAACGACATCGCAGTGGCATTCAAACATTTAAAATCATTAAAGCGGGACATCCGAATAGCATATTTAGACATTGATTGCCACCATGGAGATGGTGTACAGTGGTTATTTTATGACGATCCTAACGTTTTGACTATTTCACTACATGAAAGCGGTAAGTACTTGTTCCCCGGTTCGGGAGGAACAGAAGAGACGGGTAAAGGAGAAGGAGAAGGACATTCAATCAATTTTCCACTGATTCCTGGCACAAATAATAAGATGTATTTAAAAATCTTTACGGAATGCGTCCCAAAGATACTGAAAAAATATCAACCAGATATTTTAGCGACACAACTCGGAGTTGATACACATTATAACGATCCTTTAACACAATTGGGAGTATCAATCAAATTGCATAAAAAGCTTGCTGAACATATTAATCAATATGCCGAGGATTATTGTAATGATAAATGGCTCGCATTTGGCGGGGGTGGATATCTAATGACAGTAGTACCCCGAGCTTGGACTTTGTTTTTAGCCCAAATGTTAGGAATCAGCCTTGAGAATCATCTACCCGATAAGTGGGTTGAAGAAGTGAGGCAAAAAGTATCTCATGAAGAAACTCCGCATAATATGTGGGATCACGATGATAAAATAGAAGTGCAGCTCTTATCCCATCCAGAATTAGCCGCGAAAATGTATAATTATGTCGACAAGCTCATCCATACTTGCGATGAAAAATATTTGCCGAATATAAAGGGTCCATAAATCGCTTGGTTATCCCGATACAACTTCATTTTTAGCCAGAACCCATGTGTCAATTAGAAATGTTTGAGATATCTCATTATTTGAAATATATTGTGATTTAATACTAGATTTTGGTATCCAAATCTCATTTCCTGATCTGAACTGGATGAGCAATGCTTTTTTCGTTTCCCGTTTAATAATTCCCATAACCTTTGTCAATTTTTCACTCTCGATGGGTTCATCCATTTTCTGAACTTTATTTCTTCTGCTTTTGGGTAAATTTATCGATTCTATCGATTCTTCCACTCTTAAATCCACCATTCTTTTTGGGATCGAATCACTTTGAGAAGATTGTTTTATTTGAGGGGATTGGACTTCCTTGTTATTCCACTGCTCATCTGCGGATTTTGGAGAATAGGAACTATTTCCTGATGAGCCAGAACCATTAGAGGAGGTCGCAAATTCAATCTTTTCTTTCAGAATATGGGTAAGCAATAAACGTAAAATCTCTATTTGGGCAATATCAAGCATTTTCGAATATTCTCCAATATGCACCCATATTTTCTTTTTATCATTTGGATCCCAATTGAATGAGATTTGGGTGTTGGAGTCATTATAGCTATGATAGGTGGCCCAAGAATCCTCATCCCGATTTAACACTTGTAAAATCATAACAATTTCTTCCATAGAGCATTTAATGTTTTTTCCTTCCCCTTTTGAAGGTTTTTCCCATTTTCCATTTGGTTTACGTTTGATGCATTGAAAAAATATGAAAGAGTCTGTTTTCGAAGAGCTTTGCAGAATCAGACCTGTAGCTTGACCAAAAAAACTCTTATTATGTGAATCAGTTATCTTTTCCTCACCTCAAAAAACATAATTTTCGAATCTATTTAATATAAAACAGATAGGCAATTTATTGAATTTTTAATATTTTTTAGTAAAAGATCATGAGAAACGTGTTCTTCATCAAGATGACTTTTATATAGATTGCTCAAAATTATTTTCAAAAGTAGTTTTAATCCTAAGTCGAAATATTAAATTATTAAAAACAAGCATTTTAAATTAGGAAAAAAGATCTACTAATTATAAACCGTTATGTGAAAAACATTCCTACTAAAAACTCTAGTTCTGCAAAAAACGATATTGAACACTATGGGACAAATATTTTTTCGAGAAGTTGGGCTTATGTAAGAAGTCTAAAGCCGCTATTCTTGTCTCATCATCCCGACTGTCAAAGATTTGAAAAACATATATTTAGAATAAGAAAATATAGGTTCTGTATTGGTTGTTTTATCGGATATCCAGTCGCAATTATCAGTATAGTAGTTCTCTATTTCCTACTGAACTTATACGAGATTGATCCCACTTTTTTATTTTGGATGGGAGTTGGCTTTATGACAAGTTTTATATTAAGTCCATTAAAATTGACTAGACATAAACCTATTAAAATAGGGCAAAAGATCTTATTCAATATCGGAGGAGCATTTTTATTTTGGTGGGCTTGGAGCATTACTAGTTCATTTATCTTTAATCTGTTATTATTTATCGGATTATTTAGTATTTTGTTTGGTTTAGTTAATGCATATCATTCCTATGGATTATACGCCACTTGTCGTGAATGTGAATATCATTTGCAGTGGGAAGTGTGCCCTGGTTTTCAGGATATTTTCCGTTATTGTGAGGAAAATAATCTCCCAAATCTTTTCAAACAGGTTAACTTAGTTCGATCGGCAGAAGAATAAGGATAGAATAAGCTTATTCAATGGTTCTAATTATAAAAAGAAAAAAAGAAAGAAAAATTAAGAATTGGAAAAAATTATTTAAAATATTGCTGCGGGCAACGATACCGCCAATATGGGTAACAATACCAACGCAATAACGAAGATTGCCACGATTATAGGAAGTAATCCAGCAAATATCCATACTCCTATCGCAGTGATAAATCCGGTGTCGTGACGGCTTGAGATTATTATCCAATGTAAAATGCAGCCAAGAATTGGAATCCACCCCACTAAAGCCATTACCAAAGCTGTGACAAATACATCTCCGAAATCTGTATTACGCGCATTCGCTACTTTTAATGCCATATATAAAAAGATTGTTTCGATTATTAGTGTAATAATAATAAACGCCACAACGATAATAATTATTTCAAAGATTTCTAAAGCCATAAACCAATTAATTATATTACCAGTTCCACCCATTTTGTTCACTCTCGATGCTATTTTATTTTCTCAATATTTATTTAGATAGCTTAAATGCAATAATTTGTATTCTGAAAGACTAAATATATAGTTTGCATTTTTAGATTTTTATTAGCTACCATTTGGTAAAATTTGGTGATATAGGATATAAATTTATCTAATAAACTAAAAATCAACACACCCGTGATAATTTAAATGATAACTATAATCCTCTAAAATGAAGATGTATTTATGCCTCTATGCTGGGAATAGTTCCGAATCGTTTATGCATAAAGCTATCAAACGACTCATTTTCAAATATATCACGAAAAATTGCTCGAATATCAAAGAAAGCAGTCTGGAAAAACATTTTGGTTCAAGAAGGGCCGATGTATATTTCAAGCTCCATTCGGGAGAGGAAGTCGCGGTCGAAATCCAAAACTCTTACATCTCTGTAAAGGAGGTAATGGATAGGACTATTGATTACAACAAAAAAGGGGTTTACGTGCTCTGGATATTAAATGGCAAAGGAAATGCGGTCGGAGCCAGTAAATATCCTGAAAATAGAAGGGATATGCGAATCAGTCCCGTAGAAAATATTCTCCATAGTTTATATGGTGGGCGAGTGTATTATGTAAATGTGAATGAATACACCAATAAATACGCTGTGACCACTCCCTATGCTCTTCATTTCTCTCCTTCAGAAAAGAAACCAAGGGACATTTACAAAGACACCTTTGGATATTATTTTATTAGAGATGTGAATTATATGCCTATTCCTAGTTGGGACCTCTTATGCATTGACTATAGGTTCAAGATTGGTCGATTTTACGACCAGAGTGCGGTGAATAGTCTAATAGAGCGCTTAGATATGTTCCTTGAAAAAATTGGAAAACGAAAATGCAAGAATTGTCAGAAACGATTTAAGATTTTTAGGAGATGTTCTGTGGAAAATAATTGCAGTTTTAAATCATTCCGAGATAAGAAGTTATTAAAACTAATATTTGAACAATTTGGGGACGTATATGGACCTTCAATAATACTTGATGCGCTTTATCGGATTGCTGAGGATAAGGATATCGGGATAAATAGGAAATACATAAAAAAAGGTTATGCTAAATATTTTGAAAAATAAATGCTAAAAGTTCCATCTGAATCAATTTTTTATACATAGTAATTACTTATTTGAGGATGGGGCCTCATTAAAAAATTAAATTATTCTCTCTGAAAAATCATCAATTAATTTCAAAAATATTATTAAAAGAATAATTCAAAAACTATCAACTTTGACTTTTATGGATGAAATAAGAGAAAACCATTGAAAAGAGGCGATTTTTAGTTGACATAAATGTAAAGAAGAGAATATTCTAAAATTGAAAATGTCCGTTTTTTAGACCTTTCAAGTGTTTTATCGAACTAAATAGATTCCTCCGCAGCTTAGATCCCTAAATATATCATTATCGAGATATATATACTTTAAATCTTCTCTGCCATCTCTAAATTAGATTTTCCTTTTATTCATAGGAAAAGATAGGATTTATATAGGAAGGTTTCCATTTAATTAAATAAGGAAATCGGAAAACCATGATAAAATATATTCTTATGAGAAGTTTGGCATCCAAAGTTCTGAGAAAACCTAAAGTCGATACAGATCGGCTTAATACCTCAACCCTTAACCCTGTTATTAGATAAATACGTCTCCTCTTTTTTTAAATTTTTAGCGTCATGGGTTCCGATATTCCCTTTTCTCTTTCTTTACCTTTTATGGAAAGCAGAATTATTAAATAAGATGGGGTTTATTAATTTTAATCATCTAAGATTTCCAGAATCTTGAGCAATTTGATATATAATTGAATTTAAAATGATATTAGATTGATTGAGTTCTAATTTTTCGAGAATGAATAGATCATAAATATTAGAGAGAAAGCATAAATTTTTTCTAATATTTTTTAATATGAACATAATGAGTGTTGAAATATTGAAGAAAGTGAAATCCCATGATAAATTTGATGAGATCGACGCTCTCTTAGTTACGAAGCATGAAAGCATAATATATCTATTGGGTTTTCGGATTGAGAGCGATACTACCATACTAATCCCTTCACCAATTGCACAAGAAGTATCCCAAAAGAGCAAAGTCTTTTTAAGCGCATTGGAATATGATCAAGTGAAGGAAAGAATCGAATCAACTCCGAAATTTGCCGAAGAGTTTGAATTGATAAGACATCCGCAAGGGCAAGAACACTTTATTGAAAAAGAAATTAAAGATCTCAACCTCTCCACATTAGGTTTCGAAGATGCTTACGTGAACGTGAAAAAATATAAGACGTGGAAAGAAAAATACAATAAAATAGAATTTATCGGCGCCTCTGAAATCCTTGATGATTCAAGGGTTTTAAAAACTGAGCAAGAAATTGAGCGAATGAAGAAAGCCGCAGAGCTGGGAATAAAAGGATTTGAAGCGATATACGAGAGTATTGAGGAGGGAAGAAGCGAAAAGGAATTAGCCGCCATTGCAGAATTTGAGATGAGAAAGGCTGGCGCAGATGGTACGTCATTTGATACGATTGTTGCTTCTGGTAAGCGTTCAGCCTACCCGCATGCAAAAACTTCAGATAAGAAAGTTGAAAAAGGGGATATTATAATCGTGGATATTGGAGCGAAATATAACGGTTATTGTTCTGATATGACGAGAACGTTCATTTTTGAACCCGATAATTCAGATAAAGAAAATAATAAAAAAGAATTGGTAAATTTGGTAAACGAAGGTCAAAAATGTGGATTAGAACATATCAAAGCAGGGAAAAAGGGCTCGGAAATGGATTCCATCGTTCGCAAATTTTTTGAAGAAGAAAACCAAGAATGGGGATCTCGTTTCATTCACAGTTTAGGTCACGGAGTTGGTATAGATATTCATGAAAATCCATATCTCTCTCCGATATCAGATGAAACTCTTAGGGAAGGGATGTGTGTCACAGTGGAGCCCGGATTATATATACCAGGTTTGGGAGGGGCGAGGACGGAAGATCTTATAGTAATCCGTGAGAACGGATTTCAATCGCTAACAGAGACGGAAAAATTTTATTATTAATTTATTAGCTTCGTCATACTATTTTTAATGAAAACATTTTTTATTGCGAAATCGATTAATTATTAAGTAGAATAGAAATCGAATTTAATCCTTATTTAACGAGTAAAGATGGCTGAAACTACAAAATTAGAATTGAGTACCGGAACAGAAGTAGAATTTGACGAAAAAGCTCCAAAAACGCTTTATGAAATAATGATAAGCGAGATTTTAATCCCGAAATATAAGGAAACAGCAGATTGGAATTTATCCTTAAATATTATATTGGAAGAGATCAATCGGTTAATTAAAAAATATGAACTAATACCTAAAGTGAAAATCGGTCTTTTAAACCAAATTGAAGAGCATTTGGATAAAGATATTGAAGAACTGACGGGTGTTGCAAAAATTGAGATCCTGTTTTTAAATATGGAAGATTACATTCAAGACATAGAAAAGTTAATTACAGCAGGGTTAGACAAACAAGAACTAAGAAATAAGATGGCAATGCTTATCCAACCGCTTACTCTTTTTGAATTAGGAGAATTATTTATATTCCTCGGAAAAAAGGCGTTTTTAAAGCCTTAAAATTCTCAGCTTATCACCCAATCCTTTTCTTTTCTCATCGTGTAGGTATTAATTTAATGTAGTGATAGGTCGAGTCTGTAAGATAAAAATTTCGTTATCTTTAATCGCCCATTCGATATCTTGGGGGTACTCATATAAAGATTCGATATCTACAGCACAACGATGAAGATTTTTAATTTGGTCTTGGCTGATGCAAATATTTTTTCTTTGATTTTTTCTTGTTTCGGTAATTTTAGTACAAGAATGTTCCATATCTGGAACCACCATTTTTTCCTTTTTTCCAATAATCTGCCGCACTACTTGAGAAGAATCCTTATCCAAGATAATGGTATCGGGGATGACAATATTATTTGCTAAAGCTTCCCCCAACCCCCAACAAGAATTAATAAGAATTTGATCTCGATTATTATTCAACACATTTGCTGTAAAGAGAACTCCCGAAATGTCCGAGTGAATCATTTCTTGGACAACAACCGCCATATATACTTGATCAAGAGATATATTCTTGCCCATTTTATTCAATTGAGTGATATATAAGATTGAACGTGGAGAATAAAGAGATGTCCAACATTTTTTAATTGAATATATAATTTCTTCGAGGCTTTCTCGAAAGAGATAGGTATCTGCTTGGCCCGCAAAAGAAGCTATTTGAGAATCTTCTATAGTCGCCGACGACCTTACAGCATATCTTTTACCTCGCTTTAGGTGTCTCTTTAAGGAAATATATGCATTTTTTATTTCATTTAATATTTCAACTGGAATTGTAGAATCTAAAATTAAGTTCTGAATTTTCTCCGAGTCGGACAGGAGATTCCCCAGCTGGATGTCTTTTGAAATCAAGCTAAATAATTTCTCTTTATGCTCAGAATTATTCATAAAGTCTTTCTGAGCTTTAGTTGTTAAAATAAATCCTGGTGGGACATTAAAATTTTCGTTGAATAATTTAACCAGATTTAAACCTTTCCCACCTAAAAGTGTAATATCATGAAGATTCTCATAGAATTGTCGAATGTATTTCATAGATCATGAGGTTTTTCTTTAATTTTATATGTTTTTTTACTATAAAGAGGCTAATATTCCATCGTCTTCATTTTTGGTTATTATTTTAGCTTGCAATCCATCTAATTTAGGAAGGTTTTCGGATTTGATATTAATCGCCATAATACATGGGATGTCAAACTCCCGTGAAACAATCGCAAGATGAGACCCCGGACCACCAGTCGTACACACTACTCCCTCGATATCAGACAAGATCGGTCCTAATGTGGTGGTTCCCGCATCTTCAACTAAACAGATTTTTCCTTGAGCATTATCAAATAAAGCGATTACATCCTGCACATTTTTAATATATACTAGTTCACCCGTAGCCACTTCCTTAGAGGAGCAAGATAATCCCTTCCCTAAGATCTTCATAAAATTTCCTAAATTCCAATTTTTTTGTGATTTTATAATATGCTTCGGTAAAACTTAGCAACCAGTTAACATTAGTAAGATTTTATTAGAATTAAAATTTATTCACTTTATCATTATGAATGTAAAAGAAGCTAACGAGTTAATTGCACATATTTCTGAGACATTAGACGCTCAGATTAACAAACGAGGATTGTTGGAGTCCCAATTATTCCCTGTTACTGCCTATATATGCGTGTCCTTTTATAATGCCTATGATATGCTATATAATATTTTAAAGAAAGTCGCAGAAAAAACAACTCCCGAAAATATGGGAAAAGCAAGTAGGAAAATTTTGTCTGAATTAAATTCTTTAACAATAAACTATATTCCTTTATATTATATGGAGGGGAGGATGGGAGAGATCCATCGAATGGGCGGAGATCCAAAGAAGGTAAGCCAAGAAAAAAGGGAAGAAACCCTTTTTGTGCTTGATTTCTGGAAAAGGCTTGCCTCTTCCTATTATCCTGATAATGAACTATTTGTAAGTGATTTAGGTGGAAAATATCCCGCTATTGATCAAAAGGATATTAATTGGACTCTGGATCAACTCCAAGAGATTGAAACCGAAGAGGTTAAAAAGATTAAGAGAGTGATGGCAAACATCGAAGTAATTGCATTTTTGGATGAATGTGAGGCTCGAGCGAAACTGTGTGATCATGGACCATATCAAATTAATGAGGATGAAATTCTAGTGTTTAGAGAAATTATGCATTTATATGATGGAGGTAAACCACATTTTCCATGGTCAGAGACAAAAGCAACAGCACCGCACTCCAATATTGCGTTTGCGTTTCGATTGAAGAATGTAAAGGCAGAATTTGATAATTTTGCGACTATGGACACCGAACCGAAAACGTTTACCGAGCGGATAACCGGAGTTGCGTTACTGCGACGAGAGGGGGATAAAATATTACCTATGGACTTAGATGTTTTAGATGCATATAATAATTACGCGAAAAACGCACAAAAGGAATTATATGTAAAGTTTTCCCAATGGGATAGAAAACAAAAACTAATTGCGGGAGCTTATGCCTATTGCTATGGATATGCGAGATACACGAACTTCGTGGGAATAACCGATCAAATTGAGTGGGATCTTACTGAACGGACAATGAATAAATATGTTCCCGAATTTATGGAAACTGATTTTGATGCTGGTATCACACGACATTTTCGAACCCCTCGAAAGAAAAAAAAAGAAGGTCCATCACTATACCTAATGGCTGAGGAATAGAAAATGGGTGAAAGAAAGCGAATAGAGAACGTAAATCTCTCTGATGACTATCTTCATAAACCTGATGAGAGAGAAAAATGGAGAGAATCGTATTATTTTAATTGGATAGATTCAGAAAATAAGATATCGGGCTTTACAACGTTAGGAATTGTTCCTAATGAACATAAAAGAGAATTTGTCTTTATTCTTTTTAGAGATAATAAGCGAGATGTTTATTATCGTGAACCAGAGCTTACTGAATATATCCAAAATGATATTGATGAGATGCTTTCAGACAAGAAACTGACTTATCAAATAATCAAACCATTAGAAGAGTGGAAAATCAAATATGTTTCACGAAAGTATACATTCGAACTAACCTTTTCAAATCGACATCCAATCTATTATTTCGGAAAAGATTCTTCGGCTTCTTGGCATCGACATTTTGAATCTTCCGGTATAGTCACAGGAACTTTGACAAAAAAAAGTGGGAGAAAAATCCAATTAAACGGGTATGGACAACGCGATAAGAGTTGGGGATATAGAGATTGGCACGGATTTGAAAAATGGTATGCTGGACATTTCCAATTCAAGAACTGGGCATCGGGGTTTCGAAAAGATTATCGAAACGATGGAGTGGAAGTTTCGGGATATATTTGGGATGGAAATGAAACAACCCCTCTCGAAGAAGTGGAAGTCAGCCCAACATATGGTAATGATGCGTTTAATAGTCCGATAATTACTGAATATACACTAATCGATAAAAACAACAATAGATATAATGTATTGGCTAAGCGTATATCTAACAATAGCTTTATGAGATTCGCACGGGATTATGAAGATGGGTATACTGAATTATTTGAACAAATGGTTATAATGGAAGATAAAACCAATGGAAATGTGGGATCTGGAATGTCAGAAGAATTAAGAACGCAACTTTCCTAAATTGACCATAATTTATCCATATATAAGATTTTAATCTTAATACTCCTAATTTTATACAAATATCAATTTATTAGGTTTAAGAATGTACCCAAAATTTAGATGGAATTTTCCTTATCAATCCAAACGGATGCCTGTATTGGGAGAGAATATGGTCTCTACCTCTCATCCTTTAGCAGCTCAAGCAGGTCTTAAAATGTTATTATTAGGTGGAAATGCGGTAGATGCCGCAGTTTGTACTGCGATAACGCTGACTGTTGTAGAACCCGTCAACAACGGTCTGGGATCAGATGCGTTTGCGATAGTTTGGGATGGAAAGAAATTACACGGTCTTAATGCAAGTGGAAAATCTCCATCACATTGGACTGAAGAATATTTTTCTCAATACAAAAAGATGCCGTTTTTAGGATGGGATACCGTGACTATTCCAGGGGCAGTATCCGCGTGGGTCGAACTATGGAAAAAGTTCGGGAAATTAGAATTTGAGCAATTATTTGAACCCGCTCTAAATTATGCGAGAAAAGGCTTCTTAGTTCCTCCTATTATTGCGGATATATGGAAAAATGCAAGCAGAGTATATAAAAAAAAGCGATTTCCAGAATTCCATAGAGTATTCTTACCAAACGGAAAAAGTCCAAAAGCGAGTGAATTATTCAAATCTCCTGAACAAGCCAAATCCTTACAAAAAATTGCCCAGACAAAAGGAGCATCTTTTTACAACGGTGAATTAGCGGAAAAAATTGTAGAGTATGCGAAAGAAACTGGTGGAAACATCTTGATTAAGGATTTAAAGAATCATAAAGTTCTTTGGCAAGACCCGCTACATATAAATTATAACGGAATTAGATTACATGAATTACCTCCAAATGGGCAAGGTCTCACAGCGTTAATCACATTGGGAATTTTAAGAGAATTTGGATTAGAAAACTATAAGAAAAATTCACATGAATCTCTTCATTTTCAAATTGAGGCTATGAAATTGGGATTTGCGGACGCTCATCGATATATTTCGGACCCCGAAAGTTTAGAAATCCCCCCTTCAGGTTTGTTAAAAGAGGATTATCTCAAAGAGCGAGCGAATTTAATTGATTTGGAAACGGCCAAGTCATTTAGACCGGGGCACCCTAGTGACAAATCAGACACAGTATATTTAACCGCTGCAGATAAGAATGGAATGATGGTATCCTACATCCAATCAAATTACTTCGGCTTCGGTTCTGGAATTGTTATTCCAAATACTGGAATTAGCCTTCAGAATAGAGGGAATTGTTTTACCTTAGAAAAAGGACATCCGAATCAGGTGGGTCCAAATAAACGGCCATACCATACCATCATTCCCGCATTTGTTACCAAAGATGGAAAACCCTTAGTGAGTTTTGGAGTGATGGGAGGTGCTATGCAACCTCAAGGACATGTCCAGATGATCATTCGCATGTTTGATTACAAAGAAAATCCACAAGCAGCGATTGACGCCCCACGCTGGAGATATATGAGTGGAATGAATATAAGTATGGAGAATGGCTTTGCAAAACAAACTTTAGAAAAACTGAACAAAAAAGGACATCATATTTCCAAAGGCCATTACTTAAGTTTTGGGGGAGCCCAAATCATTTGTAAGTTACAGAATGGTTATATAGCTGCCTCAGAGACCAGGAAAGACGGTCAAGTGGTAGCTTTTTAATGAGATATTAGGAAATAAGAGAGACAGAAATCAACACGTCAGATGAAAAGCACCGGCTATTTTTTTTCCATTCTCAAGTCTTTTATTATATTCCTTTACTGCGGTCTTGGTGGGATATGATTTCACTTTAAAATCCAATTTCTTTGGCAAGTCTCTCGGAACGGTCATTCTTCCAGAATTCCCGGTACCCACGATAAGTACATCTGGATTATAATTTATAACCTTTTCCAAATCTTTCTTGGTTAGACTATGCCCTCTTTCCCTCCACCATTCAGGCAAGACCTCTTTTCCAAGAAGAATGACATCATTAGTATAGGTATTTTTTTTAATCTCTATTCTTCCGAACTGATAATCTTCGATGAATTTTGACTTCATGACAATTTTTGAAAGTTTGTATGATTTTAAAAAAATTCAGTTTATAACTTATTTACTTTTGTCCATCTTGTTATTGGTAATATGTCTAATAATTCTTAAGCAAAACGCTTAAATAAAATTCTGTAATTTTCTGAAATGCTATTTAACTAAAACCTTCTAATTTGAGAAGTTTATATAAGAGGAGTACAAATGCCGGAAACCGATTTTAGAGTTAAAATACAAACCTATTTAGAAGAAGTCTTAGACACAAAAATCACTATTCAATATATTGGTCCAATAGACAAAAGTAAAGCTTCCGATGAGGATTTAAAGGAATTTGGTTATGGAAAAAATTTGCTCATAGAATTCATTGCAAACGAAGACAAAAAAAGTTATATAATGTCTACTATGAATAAAAATGAGTTCGGACATCAGTTCTTCTATGATCGGGCGAAATCATTATTGTTGGCCCATTCATCTTATAATAAATTGCCAGCACATGCAAAATCAATCGATGTAGGCTCATTTACTACCAACGATGAGTTCAAATCGGCGGGAGATTGTAAAGAACTGTTTTTAGTAAGAGAAAAGATCGATGGAACGCTTTATTTTGCGGATTTGGAAAAGATTGTAGAAACTGAATCAATTTCCCTTTTAGATAAGGAAAGAGCCAACACTTTGGCGGACTATTTAGCTACAATACATACTAAGAAAGAGGATACTGATGCGCTATACAAGAGAAGAATCAGAGAGTTGCTAGGGCATGGGGAGTGTATTATGGGATTGACTGATAGCTACCCAAATAACTTGGATTTTCCCACTCAAGAAGAACTTAAATCGATTGAAAAAAAATGTGTTGATTGGAGATACAAGATAAAAAACAAAAAAGGGCGATTATGTCAAGTTCACGGGGATTTTCATCCATGGAATATCCTTTTTCGGGAAGGTCTCGATTTTTCGGTGATTGACCGAAGTAGGGGTGAATGGGGAGAAGCAGCTGATGATGTGACCGCGTTGAGTATAAATTATCTATTCTATTCATTGCAAACAGAAGGTAAGCTTATGAATGAGTTTTTCGAACTTTTTAAGATATTCTGGAATACATATTTAGAGAATACAAGCGATAAACAAATCCTAACTCTAGCTGCTCCTTTTTATGCGTGGAGAGGATTAGTAATCGGATCTCCTATATGGTATCCCGATTTGGATTCTACTATAAGAAGGAAAATTTTCAAGTTTATTCATGGGATTCTCTCTACAGAAAAAATATCAATTAAAGACTTAAAGCGATATTTTAAGTGATTTTTAATGAAAAACAACTTTTTTGCGGTTTGGTTAACAGGACTCCCCGGAGCAGGTAAATCTGTTATTGCTAAAGCCTTACAGACACAATTACATGAGAAGGGTATTGAATCCCAAATTCTCAAGACGGATGAATTGCGAAGTTACATTACTCCAGAGCCTAAATATACTGATGAAGAAAGACAAATGGTCTATAACGCTTTTTCGTATATTGCAAAATTATTAGTTGAAAACGGTATTAATGTGATAATGGACGCCACAGGTAATCGCCGAAAATATCGAGCATTAGCACGAGAAATAATTCCTAATTATTACGAGGTATATTTAAAATGTCCCTTAAAGGTCGCTATGAAGAGAGAGATGAAACGAGCAGACACTAAGGGAGCACCTGAAAATATTTATAAAAAAGCCCTGGAGGGAAAAGCTGACAATGTTCCGGGCATTCAAGCAGAATATGAAGAACCAAAGGAGCCTGATCTTATCATAAAAACAGATAAAAAGGGAATCGATGAATCAGCTAAAAAAATCTCTTCCTTTTTAACATAATAGGTCTTAAAACTTACAAGAGTGAAAAATTAATCCCAATCAGAAAATATATTATTCTCTTTTCAGCAGAGAAGAGTATAACTCTTCAATGAAAATCCATTGTACAAATCTAATAAGGAAAAAAAAGAAAAGTTAAATATTTTTATTAAACCTTTTCTGAAATACAACTACCACAGCTGCGAGCGAAATCAAACAAACTAAACTCATTAGAATCATTGGAAATCCCGGAATATTTGGTATTTCGGGAGGGGGTTTTGATTTTACTGTGTATTCATACGGTTCCAATATCTCATTGAATCGTGTTGCGTTATTACCGTGCTGATCCCATGCTTCGATATACCACAGGATCTTAGTATCACTTGGTTGTGCCGGAATGCTACCACGCCATTTGTCTGGATCTCCAATTAGTTCTGTAAGATATGCCACTTGCCAAGAAGAACCATTATTTGTAGAATACCATATCACCGCTAGTTGTATGTCGTCCTCTTCAAAAATTTCTGTAGTCACTATTGGAGAATCCTCTGGAGAGGGAGCAAACGAATCACCATCAGAATCCAAATCTATCTCGGGGAATTCAATCACAGGAGGTAAATAATCATAGGTATTATGTTCGTATGGATTGGAGGTTTCACAGAAAAATGATGAGGTATTAAAAATAAAGGTACCAAATCTATGATCTATCCCTATTTCCATAACAAGGAAATCATCGGGATCATTATCATAAATTTCATAGGAAACCGTATGAGAATGCCCTGATTCGGTTTCAGCGTAATTTCTGGTATTAATTTGAAAAGTATTTTGTGTCCGTAGACCAGGAATTTTTGTATTGGCCTCCACTCCAAAATCAACTTCAAAGCTCTTTGATCTTGTTATAGTTGTACTAACTTCATGCTCATAAGTATAGGGTTGCCCTCCACTCTCAGCGAAAGGGATAATATAACTAATGGGTAAGGACTCATTAAATACTGCATTTTGGATTCTCCATTCCAGAGGAGCATCTGCATGATTGACAATCGTTTGTAGATCTCTAATTATTCCATAGTAGAATTGAGGATCTTCCCAACGTTCAGTTCCATTGGTATAATGTCTACGTGTGGCATTTAGAACCCATTTAAAAATCCATGCTTCACCCCAATAAGTATCTCCGTAGCCGGGACCAATATAGTCTGCATTATCATCCACTTGACTTGAAGTCAGCATGATAGTATCGGATACTTCATATCGAAAATCAAATCCTTCTATTGATGTTTCTTTGCGTTCTAATAATAAGGAAGCGCCTACTTCAACTCCAAAAAGTCCTCCATAGTCACCCATTTCCACGTTCATACCAGTTTCTGTAGTTATTTCGCAACCCACGCCCATTGATATTCGAGTAGTTTGAGAAAAGCTAGAATAACTATTATCTCCGTTAGGGTCGTGAAGGATTAAATATAACTGGTCACCTAATACTTCTGTGCTGGAATTAATGTTTTCAATTGCTTCAAGGTCAATTCTTACAAAATTCAAATGTCTGATATCTGTAGCTACTACCTTAGTTTGGTTAAATCCATATAATGTTGCATTTACAGCGCCGTCGTAATAATCATCAAATTCAATATCAATCGAGTTGTTTTCCCACACTGTATAATTCTTCTGGAATACTCCATAATCAAGTTCTAAAATCGCATCATCTAATTCAGTCCATTCATATTCAAAACCGAAAGTGGTATAGGTTGCAAATTGATCAATGAAAGGAAGGACAAGTTGTTCATTCTCATGAGGTGTGACCCAAGATATAAAAGGTTCATCAAATCCCAATCCAGAATCTTCTGTTGAGTTTCCACTTGTACCTGCGAAATTGGTGGCACTTACCGTATAATAATATCTTTTTCCGATATTTATTCCATAATCATCATAACTAGTGGTATTGGGCGTTGCTATGAGAGTTTTACCTCCTCCAGGCGTTTCTCCACGGTACACGTTATAGTGGTCTATTGGCGGACCATTGGAAGCTGGCGGATCCCAGGTTAATCTGACTTGTTGCATTGCATTCTCTGCTATAAAATTCATGGGGGTCTCTGGTGGGTATAATTCCAATTTTATCATATCTATTTTTAATTCACATTCCAAAGGATCAGTAAAAGGGAGATAATTCAGGTTTTGAAAGCGTATTTTAATTTTTTTAGAAGCACTCGTATAATTATCACCATCTGTAAGTATTGGGATTATCATGGTTGAGTTTGATGTTTCAAGGTTGCGGATATAATCCCATTGTTCATTATTATAATCCCATAGATAGAGTTGTGTTCCCGGTT
This sequence comes from Promethearchaeota archaeon, assembly GCA_008080735.1. Lineage (GTDB taxonomy): Archaea > Asgardarchaeota > Lokiarchaeia > Sigyniarchaeales > SOKP01 > TEKIR-8. The sequence goes on along the minus strand of SHMW01000038.1, from coordinate 21,083 downwards.
TTGTCTCGTTCATTTTTATCTTCAAGTCGAACTTATCAACTGTTTCAAGTCCGAGGCTTCCATAATCTAGCTCATAATCAACTTCTAAATTGAATCTCCGATACCAATAGTAAATATCTAGATAATCAATATTTATCCAACACCATGTAAATATCTCCTCATCTACGTACATTGATACTCGGGCGTATTTAATATATCCTCCCGCTTTAACGCGATCGAATACCGGTCCTCCTTGAATATTCCATAATTGAACATAATGATGTTCATCAACGGGGGATGCAGCGATCAATTTTTCTTGGTATGAACCATCATCCGCATAAACCCTTAATTTAAGGTCACTAGAACCATCAAATCCATCTAGAGAGCTAGTATCGGGCCAGATTTCGAATTTAACCCAAATTGCGTATACATTCCATGCACAAAAGTCTGCGAAGTCGTTATATTCTCCCCATTTCAGAGAGATTGTTCCTGGGAATCCATGTCCCCGTTGTGTTTCAAGATATAAATATTTTCCATCATCATCCTTGTAAGCGTCAGTAAAATCCCACAATCCACCATCAGTACTTCCCCAACGGTATGAATATTGTGTAACTGTTTTAGGGTTAGCAGTATCTTCAAACCAGAAAAATATGTCACTACTATAAGCAAATTGTATACTGTCATAGCTATCATCATAAGATTTGATGAGATCTTCATTCCATTCATTCTCCTCTATCCCTTGAATAATAGTCCTATTCGCTTCATCAAATTCTACCACTGTTTGTGATGTTTTAGGGGGATCTCTTTCATCTATTATCACATCGGGAGTATCTTCTATTGGGGTTCTCGGCGGGACTGTATTTTTAGAAATTAACGTAAAATATGAAAATCCGCTAAAAATTAATAGAAGCACCAGTAATAGAACTATATTATCGGATTTCGCTCTTGATAATTTTTTCACAGTATATTCACATAATTAGGTTTTTTTTAAATTGTATGTTAACGCTCTTGATCTATTTACCTTATTTAAATGCATATAGACCAAATTTTGACATGAGAGGAGCATTAATCATTACATTCTCTAAGGTTCTTCGCTTACCAAGATAATACTATATGAAATCAGAATCATTTTCCCTCATCTGACTGTTCTTAGTGAAATAACTTTTACCTCATTTTTTTCACCTTTTAATATTCGAAGTTATCTCAAAAAGCTTTAAATTTTAAATACTTTCACTACAAACACTATTACATACAAGACTATTTTTAGAAAAATTAGGAGATATTGAGATTATGTGTCAATGGTGCTTAAAGCACGGCGCTGGGAAGAAATGGTATATGAACGCGAAGAATTATCAAGCCGATCAGCTTGGAGATGAGGAGGATTTTAAGAATTATCTCGAAGAGCAATGGATGAATTTTGAAACAGTTTTTATCAGAAAAATTATGGGTTTCTCTTCAAAAAATTTAGGATATAAACTTCAAATGCCAATTATAGGGCGGTTACTACGCTGGAAAGCCGAAAATATGATCCATAGTGAAAAGGAGGGAAGGAATGCACAACGAGCGGATGGTCATTTTGGTCAAGCAATACCCTTAGAGGACGGAAAAGCAATTCTTTCCGAGCTCGCAGCAGAACCTATTTTGTGTAATTATTGTATGTGTAGGTGGATGCAGCGAGGTGAAAAAGAAGCAGTCTGTCTGAATTTCGGTGCATTATCTGGTGTTCTTGAAAAAATGCCCCGATTTATGCCCAAAGAGCGAACAAATCCCATCAGTAGGGAAGAAGCTATTGAAATTTTAGAACAGAATAATAAAAAAGGATATATCGCATCTGTATGGTTTCAACCCGTTCCATATATTAATGCAATCTGCTCTTGTGAGAGTCCTGAATGCGGAGGTCTTACGCTTCGGACCAATTTTGACTTAAAAGCATTCTACAAGGCAGAATATATTATTGATTTGGATCAAGACAAATGCCAAGGCTGTAAACAATGTGTTGCGATGTGTCAATTTAATGCGATTCGCTATATTCCTTCCATGGACAGAGTCATTATTGATTATGATAAATGTTTTGGCTGTGGAGTGTGCCGTCATGCTTGTAATAATGATGCGTTAAAATTAATTCCACGAGAAGAATTCCCCGGATTTGACGGAGAATATTAATTGAGGTGTAAAAAAATAATGGGAAGAACAAAAATCGAAATTGAGTATTCTCTCTGTGGGGAGAATGGAAAGGTGGACCCAAGAGAGTGCGCCAAATGTTTACGAACATGTGATCCCGCGGTCTTTTTGATGCACGAGACTATCGGAACCGAAGATAAGCAAGAAAATCCTTATGATCCTCAAGATTGGCGTATTACTCCGATCTGGGGATCTCTATGCAATCGGTGCCTAAAATGCGTCGATATATGTCCCGAGCAAGCTATAACAGTTAAGTGGTAAAAATTTAGTTTTTATCTCTTTCTTTTTAAAGATTTTTTACATCGCAATTTTTTTCTGAAATTATAAACCCCCATTTATGATAATTAATAAACTAATTATTAAAATTCATAATTTCACTATTAAATACAAAAAACGTGTGGAGGCGAATATAATGAGAAGAGTTGTAATTCAAAAACCAAATAAGATTGTTATTAAGGAACCAAAAATGCCAGAACCAGAACCCAGCGAAATTCTATTGGAGATTGCATATTGCGGAATTTGTGGGTCAGATCTTCATGCGTTCCAGGGAAAACATCCTTTTATTCCCTTACCCGCAACACCAGGGCATGAATTTTCAGCCATAATTGAACAAGTAGGAAAAGAGGTATCAAATTTTAAAAAGGGTGATAGAGTAACGGTTGAGCCCAGTCTGACTTGTGGAGAATGTTATAATTGTCGTATTGGCAGATATAATATTTGCGAAAATTTACGAGTTATGGGATGTCAAGGGGACGGGGCAATGGCAGATTATTTAATCGTTCCATCAGAAAAGGTAATTCCCATCCCCGATGATTTGTCTCTCTTGGATGCCGTACTAAGTGAACCAATCGCGGTTGGAGTCCACGCAGCAAAAAAAGCGGGGGTATTACTAAATAAAAACGTAGTCATCATAGGTTCAGGGATGATAGGCCTTTCTGTATTAGCAAATGTGGTAAAGGGTGGAGCAGAAAATATTACTGTAATTGATTTATCAGACTCCAGACTTAAAAAGGCAGAAATATTGGGAGCCACCCAAACAATTAATGCCACTAAAACAGATGCTATGGAAGAGATGAAACAGAATCAACCGTATGAGGGTATCGATGTCGTATTTGAGTGTGTAGGAGTCGAACAAAGTATCCGTGATGCAATTGAGATTGTGCGAAAGGGTGGGAAAATAATTGTGGTTGGTGTGTTTGGGGAAGAGACTGAAGTTCAAATGGCGTATGTCCAAGATAGAGAATTAGAATTGATCGGGTCGCTAATGTATATTAGGAGAGACTTTACAGAGGCGGTAAAAATGTTAGCTAATAAGGAAATTTCTCCAGAGTTGTTTATCAGTAAAATAATACCCCTGAAAAAAGCCCAACAGGCATTTGAACAAGCCTTCAATAAGGAAGAAAACCTGAAAATAATTCTTGAAATTAATAAGGAGAAGTAAAAATTGGACAATTTCCCTAATTCAATTTTTCATCTCTTGGCAAAAAACTTATTCCTTTACCTAACTTACTCTTTATAACATATTTTCAAACAAAAGGAGTCTCTCATTGAAAGTATTGGGAAAAGAATGTAAACATTTTGAACCATTCAAATACAAAATACTTACTCAATTAAAGCAGAAACTGTCGGAATTAAATTTAGCATTAGATTTTAACGATGATCTTGCAGTTCTTAAACGGTCGCTATCTATTGGGAATAAATCAATCCCAAACAGATTAGCGATTCAACCTATGGAAGGTTTTGACGCAAAAAGAGATGGCAGGCCGAGTTTTCTGACAGTTCGGCGATATTCGCGGTATGCGAAAGGAGGAGCGGGGTTGATTTGGTGTGAGGCGACTTCTATTTCTGAAGGATATAAATCAAATCAACATCAATTAGCAATAACCAAAGAAAATGTGGATGAATATCGTAAATTTGTCAGTCATATTAAAAAAATTAGTAAAAGCGCATTAGAACAGTTAGGGTTTTCAGGGCAATGCCTATTCATTCTACAGTTAAATCACTCGGGACGATACTGCAAAAAAGGGGACACTAAATATCCGATTCGGGCGTACCATAATTATCAATTAGATAAGGCAATCAATGTTTCCGAACAAGACGGGAAAATTATTGAGGATAGTGAACTAATAGCATTAGAGGAGAAATGGGGCGAAAAAGCTCTTCTAGCTCGAGATGCAGGATTTGATGGAGTGGATATTAAGGCGTGTCACGGATACTTGATAAGCGAACTATTGGGCGCGCGTGAAAGGAATGATTCTCTTTATGGAGGATATGATTTCGCAAATAGATCTCGATTTTTTTTGAACGTCATAAAAAAGCTTAAAAAACGCTGTTTTAAGAATGGGGATTTTATCATAACAACCCGATTAGGGATTTATGATGGAATTCCATATCCAAATGGATTTGGAGTCGCACCTCTTGAAGGAGAAGAATTTCCAGCATCCATCGATTTAACTGAGCCAATTAAGTTGATTAATGAGCTGGATAATTTAGGAATAAAATTAATCAATATTTCTGCGGGAAATCCCCACTATAAACCACATATTACGAGACCTTATGATATTCCCGTAAAAGGGGCAAATCTACCTTCTGAACATCCCTTATGTGGCGTCTATAGATTAATAAAAATGACATCGGAAATTAAAAAATCGATTTCCGAAGAGATAAAAATTATGGGATCTGGCTATTCTTACCTACGGCAATTTTCCCCGTATATCTGCGCAGATCTGATTAAGAATAATGAGGTGGATATATGCGGATTCGGAAGAATGGCCTTTGCTAATCCCGAATTTCCCAGACAAATTTTTCAACAAGATGAGATTAATCCCAAAAAGGTTTGCGTGGGGTGCTCGCAATGTTCTCAGCTTATGAAAAATGGAAAAAGTACCGGCTGTGTTATTCGAGACCCCGCATATGAAGTGAAAAGCTAGTAATTTTCATTTGAAGATATCTCCGTTTTTAAATCGTTTCCAGGTTTTTTCAAACCATCCAAAATCAGTGGGAATCGGTCTCACATCTTCCCATTCAATTATAACTTTTCCATCAATCTCTTGGATGGTCTGAATTTTATTGCTTAAATCACTCTCGCTGCTAATAAATCTTAGTTGATTAAGAGCACCTGGAGGTTCAATATACCTTTCATTGAATGACCCTTTAAGTTTATCTCTTATGACTAAATAGGAGTCTCGGCTTCTTCCATACATTTTGTGATAATTTAAAATCGAGCTTAAGATAAAATATTGCGTGAGGAGCGCATCCTTAACTTTGAAATATTTTAGAATTTCGGTATTATTATTGATAATGCATCTATAGTGAAGGTTTTGGAGGTTCTGCTTGAGAGATTTCAATTTATTTGAAAGAGATTTTAGTGGTCTAATAATTGACCCATATCGGGACATCCTATTTCTTATTTGATCTAGTAACTTATTCGGGGTATAGAGTGACTCATCTTTATTATCAAGGAGGGAACTTACCTGATTAATGTATGAGGTTATTATAGGTTTAATAATTTCTGGTGTTTGGGTTAATTTTGGCCTAAGCATATTTCGTGATTTATGGGCAATTTTTTGCGCTGCTCTTAGGCCACCTACTTGTCCTGAATTAAGTGCTGCTCCTCCTGGACGGTGTATTCCATGACTCCCATTTACCTCCCCAATAGCAAAAAGATTCTGGATATTTGTTTCCCACCACATATCACCCGAGATTCCTCCATTGAGGTGCTGATTACATACTGCTATTTGCAGGGGCTCCTTCCAAAGGTCAATATCATGATTTTTATATAAATGAATCGCATCAGGATTTAATTTCTCGAGGCGTTTAATTGGTGAATCAGCCAATGCTTCAGAGTTTTTTAAATATTCATATGCGATCGGGTGTAATTTCGATTCATTATATTCATTTGGATTATTTCTAAAATCTAAAAAAACATCCTTTCCTAATATTTCGGATTCATAATATACCGCCAGATCTATCAACGATGAACCAAATTTCTCAATTCGTTCTGAATTAAACGGCCATTGATACCCCTTCAGAAAGATTGCTCTAGATAATAATTCAAAAGAGGAAAAATACTGGTCTAAAAATTTCGTTTCTTTCCCCTTCATATCTCGTGATATATACCTAGGTATAACTTGTTGATAAGAACCCGACAGATTCCAGCGAAAATGTGTAGAAGCTAGACCAAACTGGGATTCAGTGAGGTTTTGAAGCTTACACCCCGCATTTATCGCAAGCCCTAAACTACCACATTGGGAGGGAGGATATACGGAATTTTTATAGAGAGCAGCAGGACCTCCCGTAGCAAGGATAATATTATCTGCAAGGTAAATCTTAAGACTTTCTATAAAGTTTTTTATATCTCTTTCTTGTTTGAGATTCACAATATCTAAGGCAATTAAGCCAATTGCTTTACGAGGGGCTTGATTATCATCAGTTATAAGGTGGATTACGTAATGGTTATCAATTATGTTAATATCTGTATCTCTTATTGATTTTAAAAGACATTCACACATTTTTTGTGAAGTAAGAGGGCCGATAGAGGTCGCTCTCTGTTTGGGATCATTGTCTGTTTTATATCCAACATACCCACCAAACTCATCTTGCGGAAAAGGAACTCCTAATTCAACTAAATGGAAGAATTCTCGGACAGAATTTGTCGATTCAATCAATGCAATATCTCCATGCATTGCCCCACCTCGTAAAAAATCCTTTGCCATTTGATAGGGACTATCATCTTGATTTCCGATAATAGATAATTTGTAGTATGTTTGTTTATCTGAACCGGTATTGAAGGAGGTTCCACCCCCAAGTTTCTCGGTAAGAATGGCGATCTTTTCTGCGGGCACTCCTTCATCAACAAGATGGAGAGCACAATTCAATCCCGCAGCCCCAGAGCCTACAATGATGCAATAATTGGAATGAATTTCAATATTATGGGACTTGACTCTTATGTTTGCCATATTATTTCACTTTATAGTCGTTTAAGATGGAATCCTCCATCGATGTGAATAATATCTCCTGTCGAATATGGAATATATCCTAAAACAATCGCCTTCACGGCTTTTGCAACATCCTCGGGGAGACCCCAACGCTTTATGGGGGTAATCCCTTGCTCAAAGAGTTTATTGTATTTTTCCTCAACTACTTTAGTCATTCTCGTCTTTATAATGCCAGGTTGTATCTCATAAACGGGAATTTCATATTCTGCGAGTCTATCTGCATATAATTTCGTCATCATTGTCATTCCAGCTTTCGAAATACAATATTCCCCTCTATTAGGTGATGAGGTAAAACTGGAAATCGAAGATATATTGATAATTATAGGATTATATTGATTGAGATTCTTTTTGAGTTTAATCATCCATTTGGCGATATCACGCGTTAAAAAATATGGACCCTGCAAATTTACCTTCATCACTCTTTCAAATGATTCCTCAGAGGCTTCCAATAGATCTTTACGTTCTGTGGGAGGTATCCCTGCATTATTGACTAATATATCTATTCTGCCGAACGCTTGTTTAATTTTAGTCAGCATTACTTCCCGATCAGAACGTTTTGAAATGTCTGCTTGCACATATAAATATTTCGCGCTAAAATTTTCATTATATAGGTGCTCTAATATTTTTCTATATTTATCTGAAAGCTCTTTGGTTGATGCTCCGTTTATGATCACACGATAAGATAATTTTGCTAATTCTAATGCGATTGCTTTCCCGATGCCACTTGTACTCCCAGTAACCAGAGCAACTTTCGTATATTCCATATTTAAACAATAAGAAACAGAATTAGATAAGTTTTTAGAAAACCAGTAAGAAAACTTTTTAACTGCAAAATATTGAACTACTTAGTTGAATTTGGCTAATTTTGCGGTCTCATAAAGATAATTGAAATAATAATTCGCCGCGGGACCAAATGCGATGTGATCGGTAACTACACCAAAATAAGACTGTTTCTCGAAGAATTTCTGGGAAAGAATGATGAAGGCATCTTCTCCCTCGTCAATTATAATAGAGGTGCCAAATAATTGGTCGCGGTATTTAATTTCGGCGATTTCTTCGTATTTTTTCAGTAATTTAGAAAATTTCTGATCCTCAAGTGTTTCTTCCTCGATGAGGAGTCGAATGTCCGTTACTCCACGCGCTCTCGCTTTCCGTATGTCTTCATAGAAAATATCCAGAAATTCAAAGTCGGTCGAAACCAAATATATAGCTGTTTTGGACAGATTAATAAGAGAGAGTGCTCGATTTAAGCATACATCACGTCCTCTGTGAATATAAAGCGCAATTTTGATAGGAGTATCATGGCTTTGATATATTGGAGTTAATTGGTGTATGATTAGATTTGAATGGTCGTCGAAATTATCATTATACTGTTTTTTTGCGATAATCAACGCTTCATCGGGGCTTTTTGCAAAATAACGACTTGGGCGACTCTCTTCCTCTTTAATTATCCACTTTTTATCCTTTTCCAATTGCGTAAGGATATTATATATACGTGAGTACGGAACTCCCGAAGCATCAGACAATTCTCGAGCATCCATCGGTCCCTTTGAGATTAATGTTAAATATATGGAGATTTCATAATCAGTCAAGCCAATTTCGCGTAGACTTTCTTTTACATTATCAGGAATTTCATTCGACATAATAAATCTTCAGTTTAGTAATTTTATATAGCAAAATATTTGCTTTTTGAAACGATATATAGTTTAAAATTAAAATAGATAAGATAACTAATCTTGTGATTAATATTAAATTTTGGTTTTTTATACTTTAAACAAAATCGGTATTTCAATAAAAGATAATGTATGTGTAATGAAATCTTTTATGTTTGAAATATATTGTGTTGAATTCCTATTTAAACTTTTAGAATTTTCTCTTTTTTGCGTGTGGAAGATTTTTATTAAATTTCGGGGAAGATTTTATTAAAAAATTTTAGATGTAGAATGGAAATTATAATGCAAAATATTTATGAATAAATTCTTGACGCTCTTGTTCTGGATTATCAGCAACTCGAATTGCGAAATCCTCAAACTTTTCATATAACTCAAGCATATCATCATAGAGTTCCTTATTATCACGATTTGGTTTAATCTTCTCTATAATTTGGGATTTTAAAAAATCCTCTATTAATTCCATCCATTTCATTTCGGAATTTTGTTGATTATGATAAGAATAAGCCGCGCGAAAAGCAGCCCCTAATGCTGCTGAGTCGGTGATTTCAAATCTATGAATAGGAGCATCAAAAATATCTGAAGCGACTTGTAATATTTCTCTATTGATGGAAGCTCCTCCTGTGGCAAATATCTCTTTTGGTGTCTCTGTAATCCAATCAGAATGTAATCTCATCGAAAGAAATTGTGCTTCAATTATCGCTCGAATATTCCCTTCCAAATCAGTTTCGTCAAATCCAAATCTATACACTCGTGGTTCTAAGACTAAAGGCACAATTTCTGGGAAGAAATAGGGTAACATAATTTTACCATAGTTCCCGGGTGGAGTTGATCGTAAGATGTCAGAAAAATCCTCCCATTTTAATTTGAACTGAGCTCTTATTTTCTCTCTTGCTAGTGATGCGTTCTTATAGCATATGAGACTCATATAATCCCCCGTGGGTGCACCAAATATGTGTCCCTCACCTTTAAGATCGATGTGTAAATCCTTTAAATATCCAAAATAGGTATCACTGGTGCCCAAGCTCATAGCAAAACGTCCTTTTTTGGTTAAGCCAATCCCAATAAGACTGTTTGGATTATCTCCTGACCATGCAATTAATCTAGTCTCAGGAGAAAATCCATATCTCTCAACAAAATAGTTCGAGAGGGACCCAATTATCTCATAGGAGGGAACCAAGGGAGGTAATTTTTCTTGTAAATTTGGAGCCGTTGCTTCTATTGCTTCTTGAGACCATGCTTTCTTCTCAATATTCATTAAATTCATCCCCGCCCCGTCCCCGTAATCTATGGGAGCGTGATCACCAAGCAATAGAGAAGCGATGAATGAACTTACGAGATGGATTTTGTCTGTGTTTTCATATGCCTCCGGCTGTTCTTGATAGAATTTTCTAATTTGGGGACCAGAGAATCTTTCAAATGTATCGGACCCCGTTTTTCGAATTACCTCTTCTTTTCCACCTAAATGTTTCCGGATTTCTTCACATTGACTTGTGGTACTAGAATCCATCCAAATGGGACTTGTTTTTCGCGAAAAGCTTCCTTTCAGTTGTGAGATTAGTGTTTTCTCTGGATCTAAGTTCTTTATTTTCATTTGGAATGAACTGTTCAAATACACTGTTCCGTGTTGTTGTCCGGAGCCAGAAACAGCTTTTATTTTACTTACATTCACTTCTGATTGTAAAATTTCTTGAAAAAGAATTTCCAGCGCCTCAAGCCACATTAGAGGATTTGAATGTACTTTTTGCTCATCCTTATCCAGAATAATCCCATCTTTAGTCTTATGGAAAATAAGATCTTTTCCATATTGGATACTGTTTCGATAGATAATTTCTTTTGACTCAGAATCGATAATTATTCCAGTTAAACTCTGCGTGGAGCAATCCAATCCAAGAAACAAGTTGCTCATAATTTATTTTTAATTTTGGGTTTAATGAATTTTATTATTTTTTGCGGTTTAATATAATCAGAATGAATAATTTGAATCTCATTCCATTATGTCAAGTTTATATTAAATTCTTTGAAGAGTTTAGCAAAAGGTCGTGAAAATGAGGCACAAATAAGTGTGGAAATATCGTTTTCCTTGACTAAATTTGTTTTAGAATAAGTAATAATTCATACATAAATTTTTATATATGATCAAAAATTTTATTTTTCGGTAAATTATGTTCTTAAATTGCTAGAAAAAAGGTAAATTTTATTACTATTTTTTATTTTTTGATAATCATAATAATACTATTCTAATATTGAATTAAATACATTAAATTTCTACAAGTTAAAAAGAGGTTTGAACACTGGACGTAATTGATATAAAAATTTTGGAAGAGCTTAAGAAGGATGGACGTAAGTCTTATAATGAAATCTCCGAAAATGTGGGCAAGACGGAAGCTACCGTTAGAAGACGTGTAAAAAAAATGATTAAAACTGGAATTATTAAAAAATTTACCATTGATTATGAGATAAATTCAAAACCGAAGACAAAAGCAACCGTAAAAATTGAGCCTGACTTTAAGGAAATAAAGAATATTTTGAAAGAATTAAAAGGAATTGATGAAATCACGGACATTTGGCGATTGAGCGGGGATTGTGGATTATTTATCAAAGTTGAAATCCCCTCGATTGAAGATTTTAATCCATTAATAGAGGAGAAAATTTCACGTATTAATGGAATAAAGATAATTGAAACTTGCTTTATAACAGATATAATTAAATAGATTTTTTCCGAAAGGCTCTCTATTTTTTTATCTTATCATTTTAATCAAACTCTCTTTCATTTTAAAAGGATTAAATTTAGATTTCCCCCTTTCCTTAGGATTGTGTAAACTGTTTTATTTATTCAGAATTCATAGCGGATAAAACTTATAATCTAATATTAAAATATTATGGAAAATAATAATCGCTTTTTTCTGTTAGACACAGACATAGGTTCTGATATTGATGATGCTATGGCCCTATTGTTATACCTTCGACTTGAAAATGTTCCATTGATAGGAATCACCACAATGTATTCGATTGCTGCGTTGCGAGCAAAAATTGCAAAGAAAATGCTTCTATTAGCAAATGAAGATATTCCAGTTGCAATTGGGAGGGATAAAACTATAGATAAGCGAGGATATATGTGGAAAACAGGATTAGAGGGCTTTGGTGTGCTTACTGAAGAGGAATTTCGCATAGACCCGGGCGATATGGGGATTATTGATAATGGAATCGATTTTATCATCGATAAAGCAAAGCAATATACCGGAAAATTAGAAATTATTTCCATAGGACAATTTACTAATATTGCAGCAGCAATTCAAGAAGATCCCCATTTTAAAGATCATATAAAGAGAATTTGGTCCATGTCCGCGGGTATAACATTTTTAGATCCCATTCCGGAAGGTTTTCCTGAGCCTAATGAAACATATCACGCCATACCCAGTCATAATATCAGAAGTGATGTAGAAGCGGCTAAAGTAGTACTTGATGCAGACATCCCAATCACGTTTATCGGAAATGATGTGACTACTCAAGTGGTTTTATTCAATGAGGATATTGAACCCTTAAGAGATTATTATTCTGGTCTCAATAAAGCCATAATAGATATGATGGATATTTGGCTAACCTATAGATCTCGGAGATTAGACCGCGAAATTAATTTTACATGTCTTCATGACGCGTTAACGGTTGCTGAAGCATTGGGAAAAGATTTTACACAAAAAACACCTATAAATATTGCTATTGAAGAAAGTGGGGCAACCATAGTAAGTTATGATCCAAATTCATCGCATAATATCGCATGGCAAGTGGACGCAAATTCCTTTATGAATTGGTATCTTGAACATATTTTAGGTTAAATTAATTTCTTAACCTAAATTTCTATCAATCCTTTATTCTTCTAGCATTATTAGGAATAGCAATAGATCTAACGCTATCATATGCAGTTCAAGGGGGATCCACAGTTGCTTTGATTTTTTGGTTGTTAGGATTGGATAAAATTTTACTGTCAGGAAAAACTTATCGAAAAACGTTTCTCTCTGTGTTAATTTTTGCCGTGTTGCTGGTCGCTTTAATATACTATATCGCACTAATTATAGATTATGCGCTAATTGGGACTTTAGATCCGAAGGGATGGATCCCTCTTATATGGACAACAATAGCTAGTCTTTGTTTGTCAGCAGGATATCTATTTTTCTTTATAACTTTCTTAGTTTTTACCATCGAAGTGATTACATCCAATGAAAATTCTTATCTTTGTTCTTTTTTTATTTGAGAATTCTGAGATGAGAGATGAATTTGATTTAGTCCCACATTCTTCTTCATTAAATAACCTTAATCGTTAGGATAAAACCAAACTCAACCAAATGATTATGTTTCTACGTAGGAATTTTTAAAATCATTCAAAAACTAGCTAAAATGAGTTAATTTATTTAATGTCAATTATTCATATAAATATCATTCTCAACCTAATTGGTTCTAACTATGTCTTACAAGTTCAGTAAAGAAGAATTGAAAGAACTTTTAGTAGATTATAATGAAATTGCCCTTAAAGAATATGATCTTCCTAAGAAGGTATGTATATGGGATGAAACCTTAAGAGATGGAGAACAAAGCCCTACAGTGTATCTAACTCTTGATGAAAAGATACATTTAGCAAAAATGATGGACGAAATCGGGGTAAAAATTATCGCAGTAGGGTTTCCAGCAGTATCCGAAAGCGAGAAAAATATTGTAAAGACTATCGTAAATGAGGACTGTAAAAATTCATCCATCGTGGGAATAGCTCGTCCTAAAAAGGAAGATATTGATGCGTGTATTGATGCGGATTTGAAAGAAATCGTTGTATTTATGCCCGTATCTCCAATCTTTATGAAAACCTTGAAATTAAGCAAAGAAGATGAGCTTCAACAAATCACTTCCGCAATTAACTATGCGAAAGATAATGGGTTTAAAGTCAACTGGGTTTCTGAAGACGGCACAAGAGCAGAATTCGATCACCTTAAAAATGTTTTTCAAACTGCAATTAAGGCGGGTGCTGAGCGCATCGTTATTGGAGATACTGTAGGGGTACTCACACCACCATCCGCAAGCTATCTAATTAGCAAAATCCGGGATGAGGTAGTCAAACCTATGAAAAAAGATATTCCGATGGGTATTCACACTCACAATGATTTTGGTTTAGCAGTTGCTAATACAGTGATGGGCGTGTTTGAAGGATGTCAATATCCTCATACCTGTATAAATGGTTATGGAGAAAGAGCGGGAAATGCGGCTCTCGAGGAAGTTGTGACCATCTTGGAGCGTATGGGAGTTAGCACAGGAATAGATTTGACTAAATTACCTGAATTAAGTACTGTATGTGAAGAATATTTTTGCCAACCAATTTCTCAATACAAGCCAATCGTAGGGGATTATGCATTTAGTCATGAAAGTGGGCTCCATATTGCGGCAATTCTTGCACATCCGTTAACATATGAACCTATTAATCCGAAGATGGTCGGAAGGAGGAGAAAATTTTATCTAGGAAAGTTTTCTGGTTCGAAATCAATTATGCACGCATTAAAACAAAAACTAAAAGTGCTCGATTTGGAATGTATTCCAGATGAGATCATCAAAAAAATCGTTACTGAAGTCAAGCAAAAGCATGAATCAAAATCAAAAGAAGAAATCAGAAAATCATTTCATATTATTAAGGATGAATTGGATAATATTACAAAAGGATTAAGTGATAAAGAATTCTTTAATATTGTAAATAAATATGCTCAACCTTTTGTTCCGGAAGAATTTCGGCCCAAGAGTAAAAAACAGAATGAAAATAAAAGTTAATCCTTTTCTAAGGCTGAGGTAATCTTTCCTATTCTTTTTCTGATTTTTTGTATTTCTTTATTGAGTTTCTTCTTTTGTTTATTGTAGGTATCCTCGTCCATTTTACCCGAGATGTAGTTTTTCTCAATAAATTCCAAGAGATTTAATACCGATTTTAATTTTTTCTCCAAGCTTCCTACTTCCGCTTCTAATTCTTCCCGCCGATTTTCAATATCTATATCTTCCTCTTCTTCCTCGATTTCCTCTTCTATTTCTTCAGTCAGTTCCTCTTCTAGTCCTGATTTATCCTTAGTTTTCTTTTTTTCCTCGGTGCTAGTTGCTGGCTTTTTTTCCTTCTTTAATGATTCGAAATCCTCATCACTAAACATAGGTTGTGCCATATCCTCAGATACTTCTTCTTCTTTAGATTCAATTTCTACAGTTTCTTCTTCTTTTTCCTTATGAAGTTCCACAATATCATCCTCAGAAACCGATGCTAGTTCTATAAGCTTTTCTATGGTATTTTTCATATGGTTTATCTGAGCAAGATATTCATGTAAAAGTTTCATTAAATCGCTTTTGTCTGATATCCTTATCTCAGTTTTCAACTTTATAGCTGGAACTTCTCCTAATGCCTTTTCCCTTAAGGTTGATCCTAAATCCATCTCTGAAGTACCAAATTCCGAATCTTGAGTTTCCGGTGCTTCATACTCACCTAATGTTTTCATATCTGCCCTATATTCCGAAACTAACCAGCTGAATATATTTAATGCCAGATCTGTGTGTGTTTCATATTGAAGTCCGCCACCAATCTTATCGCGAAACATCTCATAGCTTCCGCTGCAACATACCCTCCCTTTTTCCGGTTCAGAGACGCATATAAGGGGTGAAGAGAATGGGTCCGAAGATTCATTAGAAATTGCAACTGGAATCGCCGCACCAATCACAGAAAGAGAACAGCCTGCCCTATAACAAATCTTAGAAAGTCCAGTAGTAATTGGATGAGGCGGAGTAAAATTCGTAATAATCGGTAAATTTTCCAATCCAATATTTTGTTGTTTATCAAGTACTTGGTCATTCTCAAAGGTTATACCAAAAATTTCACTCATTTCACTTAAATTGCTACTTCTTCCCTTATCTCCGCCTGCGTGAGATAAAAGGAGTAGCCCACCGCCATCTTGTTTGACCCAATTTTCTATTTCGACCATCTCATTGTTAGAAATTTTAGCAAAATCAGGACATGCAAACACCAAAATATCATACCCTTCCAGAGACTCTTGAGTTATCGAAGTCTCAAAATATTCATGACAGGCAAAATCATTTGCTTCTAATAATTCCTTGAGTTGAGTATAATTTTCGGTGAGTTTTCCGCGTTCCTTATGACCAGTATCAAATGCTATAAATGTTTTCATATTTATTCCCTTTTTAAGAACTATTAAGGATTCAATAATTTAAAAAAATTATATTAATGTTACTAAGAGGTTTTAGATATTAAAATATCTATGATATTTATAAAAATAGTAAAGAAAAAACTAGTAAACACATTTATCTCCAATAATTAAATTTTTTTTGGAGATACTATCAATACAGACGTTGCTCCCAATAATGGAGTTTTCGGTAATAATATTGGTAAGTTGCGTGTTCTTTTCAATTACACAATTCTCTATGATTGAATTTTTGATGTTACAATTTTTGCCAATAGACGCAAAGGGTCCAATTATGCTGTTAACAATCTGAGTATTTTTTCCAATATAAGAAGGATTTTTTACTAAGGATTTCTCAATTTTAACATCGCGGTTCTGAAAATATTCTATATCATATGATTGTTGTTCTAAGAGGTATTTATTTCCTTTCAATAATGATACCGGTTTTCCAAAATCCAAAATACCCTTTTTAAGTTCCACCGCAGCGATTTTGTATCCCTCATCAACTAAATCTTGCAAACTTTCGGTTAAATATATCTCTTTATTTTCTTTTTTTCGTGTCTCTAATTTATTTTTGAGATGGTTAAACAGAGATTGGGATGCATGGTAAGAAAAAGCATAAATTCCCGCGATAGCGAGATTGGAAATATAGCTTTTGGGTTTTTCAATTAATTTCTTGATTATTCCATCCTCATCTACATCAACGATCCCATAAGAACTCGCATCCTGCTTAGGAACTTTCATTACGGTGATTATTCCGTCCACATCAGACTCATAATAACGATACATTAAATATGAATATTCATCTAAAAGGATCATATCTCCCAAGAAAATTAAGCATCCTTCCCGCTTGTCATCTTCTGGATTTCTAATTTCTACGTTTTTAAAACGCTTATGGGCTAAATATACTGCCTCTCCGAGCCCCCAATAGAATGGCACGTTATCTTGAAACCCTCGAGGTATCTGTTCAATAAAAGTAAGCTGAAATTTATCAGAATAATGTTTTTTTACATAATCAATGATTTGGCGTTTTTTATATCCTACAATTAAGATAAGTTCAGTATTAGAATCGAATGTATTTAGAAATTTGGTTAAAATGTGATCTAAAACCGTCTTTCCTGCTACGTTTATAAAAGCTTTTGGTTTGCTTAATGTAAAAGGGCGAAGTCGTGAACCAATGCCCGCAATAGGTCCAATAATCTTCATATATACGATTGAAATGCAGTTATGCTTTAATAAATAATTATAGATACTAATTATTCATTCAATAAAATTGTGATTGATCCGAATTAAAAACCCTCTGTAAATATCCGAATAATAAATCGAGAGCATGTTCATCCACCGTAGAGCACGGAATCAGTTCTGCTGTTGAGCCCATCTGAATGAAAATATCAGATATCAACAATGATAATTCTCTTATTAATCCTTTTTCACGCTCATTTGTAGAATCTTCTAAAGCAAGGAAATCTTGACTCCAATTAAGGATCATATCAATCTGATCCTCGTCTAGTAAATCGGATTTCGAAAGGAGATTAATCTGCGGAATATCTTTAAATCGAAATTGGACTGAAGCAGCCAACAATAAAGTTGATACAAATCCGTTAGGTCTCTTCACGAAGTTGGAATCAAATAAAAATGAGACGGATTTTTGCACATCTCCAATTCCTAATGAGCTGGCAATTAAGGGTCCCGTTTCTCGAAAAGAAAATAATTCCAGTTGACCTGCTGTGTCCACTAAAACCCAATCGGGATTATACTGATCGATTTCATACTTAAGATCGTCGATATAGTTTATCATTAGATCAGAGGAGAGAATCATAGCTCCGTTTGGACCCAAATTATATTCTGCCATAACTTCCTCAAGCACGAGATAATCTCGTATATCAACATCGGGTATATAAGGCATATTTTTAACTCCCGGGTCCAAATTAAGAGTCACAACCGAAACTTCAGGATTTCGATTTAGAATATAATTTTTAAGATTTGCGGTTAGAGAGGACTTTCCAGAACCCGCCGTGCCTATGAAGTAATTTAATAACATAATTTAGTTTAATCAAAAGCTAATTTTTGATTTAGCCTATCTTATGCAAATTAATACTCATAATCAAAAAAAATTTTCCTAGAATCCGAAAGCAAATCTGAATAGAATATATAAATTTTAATAGTTGATAAATATTTAATCATTAGGATTAATCCTCCAGAACATTCAATGGTACATTTCTATGGTAAATCTTGCATCGATAAGAAAAGCAAAAAAAACGAGAAAAAAAAACCTCCAAAAAGCACTTAATAATATTCTGAATCAGCTTAAAAAAATTGGAGTTATAAAGGTATTTTTTTTTGGCTCTTTTAATGAAGATAATATTGATCTTTATAGCGATCTTGATTTATTGGTTATTATGCCAAATTCAAAAACTACGAAAGAGTGGATAAATTTGATTTATAGTAATCTAGAGAGAAGAATCGCTACAGATTTGGTAATATTTAACGAAGAGGATTTCGGAAATATGCTTCCTAAAAGTTCTTTTTTAGATAATATAATAAAAAATGGAAAAAAAATTTATGAAACGACCGAGTGAAGAAGAAGCTGAAAGATGGTTCATCCAAGCTAAAGATGAGTTTCGAGATGCGGATACCTTGAGAAAGATGGAGAGGTATTACTTAGCGCTCTTTCATTTTCAACAAGCAGCAGAAAAAGCATTAAAAGCATTTCTCTATTTACATATCAAATCAATTAAGATATTATATACACATTCCATAGCCGAATTATTAGATTCTGTTATTAAATTTGATAAAGATTTTGAAACCGTTCAAAAATCAAAAAAATTGGATCAATATTATATATCCACTCGATATCCAAGTGGATTACCAGGGGGAATTCCATCTAAATTTTATGATGATCCTGAGGAGGCACTTGATGCTAGTTTGTTGGCAGAAAAAGTGATAAAATTAGTGGAGTCAAAAATTAATAAAATATCATCTTTTTAAATTTGAAAGGTAATATATCGGTCTTTTTAGAATATTGGCAAAATATTGTATTTCCTCTTTAGATTGTTCTCCAATATATTGCTCCGCATCCAATACCAATATCGCATCTTCTTGCTGTAATTTTCGCAGAGCTATCGACTGGAGTTGATCCCATTCATCCTCGGAAAATTTTTCTTTATTCAGAAGTCCATCTACCGAACATATAGAAACTAATTTTTGATGCGAAATTTGAAGGATGGATTCGATTTCAATAAAATATTCCTTTGCCTTCGTTATTGAACCCACTAAAAAGACTTTCTCTTCCTTAATTCTCGAAAAGTCGTATATCTCATATTTCTCCAAAAATGATGGTGTCAAGCGTTTCTTCTTCATAGATACAACAATTTTTCATTCAAGTTTAAATCTTTCAATTTACTGGAATATATTCACATAAAGATTACAAGATTAAATAGAGTGAAATACAAAAATAAAGATTATATACAAGCTCAAATAAATATAGATTAAAACTTCTAAAAAGGTTAGAATTATATGGCAGATAAAAAATTTGCTCTGTATGCGTTTAATGGTGATCCTATGTGTTTTATTCATGTTATATTGAATGCGCTTGATATGGATGAGAAAGGCTATGATGTGAAGGTTATTATTGAAGGCTCGGCTTGTAAACTTGCGGGAGAGTTTGAAAACGAGTCAAATCCAATGTATAGTTTTTATAAAAAGCTCAAAGATTCGGGATTGATTGATTGCTTCTGCAAAGCTTGTTCTAATAAAATGGAGACTTTGGAAAAAGTAAATGAAATGGGTTTTCCAACCTGCGACGAGATGAGTGGTCATCCAAGTATTGGAAAATATATTGAGCAAGGATACACAATAATAACATTTTAGCTTAAGTATAATAAAAAGGAGAGTGAAATTACTATGGCGCTTAATCAAGATATACTTATTGGTCTTATTATTGGAATTATAGCCTACACTATACAAAATATTGGGAAAGGAATTCAAAAGTATGCAATTGAAGGATTAAAAGTTGATAAAAAGATAAAAAGCAAAAGTTCAGGTATATGGATTTTCGGCACAATTTTAACTTCAATTTATATGTTTATTCAGTGGGTTGCCCTTCTTTTCGCCCCGATTAATATTATAGCACCGTTAGAGGGTTATGGCTTAGTTATTTTTATATTATTCTCATATTTTATCTTGAAAGAAGATATCTCTATGATAGAAATATTAGGAATTATCGGAATTATTATTGGTGTAGTCTTAATTACCGCTTTCAATCCCAATACGGGTACGTTCCAATCGACTGATTTTAACGCTTTAAGTCTTTTAATAATTTCTATTGTAATATTAGGTATTGAGATTGTTCTAATATTATTTTCACGGGCAAATGACTATATTGCGTCTGGATTAATAATAGGAGGCGCCGCGGGATCTTTAATGGCGTTTCAAACCGTATCAAAGCGGATAACTTCTGCCCCAGACATTACTCTCACGATCGTATTTGGGATTCTAACATTAATACTGGCTACGCTTACCTTACTTCTCACGCAATTTGCGTTTGCAAAATCTAAAGCTAACCGCGTTATTCCTTGTTTCACATCAGTGAGTATAATACTCTCAATTATTTTAGGGGTAATTTCTCTTAGTGAAGAAATTTTATTAATTCAGATAGGCGGAATCGCAGTCATTATTATCGGTGTTTTTTTATTGACCGCTTTTAGAAAAGAAACAGAAATTTAATCTTTTTTTATAATAATTTGGCTAATTCCAGTCCACTCCTTTGCCTCGTCTAAGGTTTGGACAATTTTTCTTTTTGAAGATTTAGCTTTTTCCAAAACATATTTTATTTCTTCCTTTAAAGGGGGATTAAAAGGTATTACGAAAGCTGATTTTTCCAGATTTCTACTTGTTTCTTTAAGTAATTTTAGGATAATCTCAATGGAGCTTAACTTTAAGAAAACAGCATCAAGTAGATCCACGATCACGGAGTATGAATCCAAAGGTTTAATCAATTCTAAAAATTCCTCCGAAAATCTAGTAGCGATAGATGGTGGAAATCTTCC
>SHMW01000037.1 GCA_008080735.1 Promethearchaeota archaeon | reverse complement strand
ATTAACAGAATTACTTTAACTGTTTTAATACGTGTTTAAGTATAGGCTCATTCATCTCGGTACAAGAAATATTTTCCTTTAGAGAATTTCTTGACATTTCATTGAGATACTTAGCAAAAATCACCGAGTCTACCAATACATCAGAATAACGAGGCTTAAAACCCCCGAGATTATATCCGCAGACGATAAATCCGTTATCTAATACTTGTTGCATTGATTTGACACCTTTTAGGGTGGCTGGAATGTGCCAAATTAGCATCCTGTAATTTTTGAACTTATCCATCAAGAATTCTACGACTTTATAATCAGTCACTCCCAAAAGTTTTACTCTTGAACCGTAAAGATCAATAGACACTGAAATATCTTCCTTTTCTAAATATTCGGGTGTTTCCTTAACTTTTGTCAAGTAAACTGTATCTCGTTTCATTATATTTTTTGTCACTCGCTTGATGTTTTTCATATAATCATAGAAGAAAGTAATTAGCTCATTATCTAATAAATAGACTTCATTTGACCTATTATTCGAAAGACGTGGTAGTGGTGAAAAATAAAGATATGCGCTTTCTTCATCTTGAGTGGGGTATGGATTATAATAATCGCTACTCAAATCTCTTTTATCTCCAAAATTATTATACAAGGGAATAAACCCGTAAGCCAACCCCCTAGAATTTTCAGATAATCTTTGTGCAGTAATTTGTACTCCTCTTACATCAGAATCGATTTTAATTCGATTATCTAAAGCTCCAGATTCATGAAGCTCTTTCACACTCCTAAAGCCAAATCGAGACCCTAAACCTAAACCCCTATAGCTTTTCCTTATAATGGTTTTGCTAGAAAAGGCATAATTCTCCTTCAATTCCATCAAACTGATCGCGATTAATTCCCCATTCTCTAAATTCTCTCCAATGATCCATATATTTTCCTCATCTGCGATATGTCCCTCTAATTCATGTTGATCATAGATAATAGGGTTCACATAATTATAACCGTATTCTTGGATATAAAGTTCAGAGATTCTGTCAGCATCTTCGGGGATTGCATATCTCAAGCCGTATTTCTCTTTATTATTTGTCTCGTATAAATAAAAATATTCTATACTTTCTTGTTTCTGCATAAAATCCTCCCTAATTTCCTAATTATTTGCTAAAATTCCTATTCCAGTGGAAAAAAAATTATAATTAAAATTTTAATTTACTTTGTAGTTTGCCTTCTAAGACCATAATAGATCAGAATAACCCATAGGATCATTGAAATTGACAGTATGCTCGTTATCGTCCGGAATATTGGTATATCTAAAAGATTGGAAAAAATTATTACTACTAATAATGGGCTTAACCCAAAAATTCCCAAAAGAAAATATAAATACCTCCTTCGAATTTCCTCTCCTTCTAATTGGTTAAAAATCTTGTAAGATGTATTTAAGATAGGGAAAAGAGCAATTCCCACAACTGATAGAAGTATGAATAAAAAGTAGTAAATACTCCATTTAGGATACCCTGAACTACTCATGGTGACACCCTCAAAAATCTGAATGAGTATTGTTCCTACGATTAAAATGCCTCCATATATCAGAAAATATCGTAAAATATCCTTTTGTGTAAAAACCATTGCTGATTTGAGAATAATTTGGTTTACCACAAAAAGGAATGCTAATCCAAAGAAATTAAAGAAATTTGTAATCAAATGCATTATTACAACCACGAGTTCTAGAGAAGTCCCTCCATATGCGTAGATTAGAACATATATTATATTTATAATATTTCCAATTGTTAAAGAAAAGAAAAACATGCTAAAATAAAGGTTTAGCTTCGTCTTTTTTCTTTTCATAATGTTTGTTCCTATATAACCAAATGTCAAAATCAATATGGTTTGGACGATAAAGGTTAAAACGATTCTCTCAATGCCGATTGCCATTTATCACACCTTTTTAATTAAGTCATAGTCAAAGTTTTAAATCTCAATTGGAGCTTTAAATTCTAAGATTTTCACTTTTAATATATTATGAAAGTTTTACTATTAATAGTTTATTTTTAAAAAAAATGTTCTTTGCCAATATACATAATACAATCTTTTTATATGACTAAATAATATCTAAAGGACAAAAATGTAGTCCAATATTCAAATTTCAAGCAATTATTATGACTAATTAAAATCTTAAATATTTATTGTTTTATTTTCTAACTATGTAATTTCTTTTATTTCCAAGTATTTCTAATTTTCCTCTTTTATGGCTATTAAATTACATAAGTTTATGAAAAAGTGGGTAATTTTCATATATTAGATATAAATTCAGAATATCGTTTCAGAATTAGACCAATTAAATAGCTAAGTTGAAAATTTAACGGAAAAGATTAAATAAGAAATCTGTCTCTAGTAATAGGTAAATCAACATTATTATATGGAGGGAATGGAAACTGTATGTTACTCAGAGAATTTGGAATTATTGTCGAGGGAATACCTATTATCTGTATAAATTATCATAAAACAGGTGATAAGACAGTTGATTTTATCTGTAAAAGTGCGGTCATCTCAAGTATTATGAAATTTGCTGAAAATCTAATAGAACCAATAGAATCTTTTGAAAGTAATAAATATCATATCTTCTTTAAGAAGAGTAAAATTAAAACCAAGAGAACCGAAGGTGCTCAAATAATTGCATATGGTGTATTAGATAGAAATATAACCCTTACTCAAAAGCAAAAAAATATCTTCATAAAAAAGCTGGAGGAAATTTTAAATAAATTTATTTCAGAATATCGCGGATTAGAATACTCTGATCCCTCAAAATTTGAGGCATTTGTGGGAATAATTGATAAAATTATCGGCTCTTCGACAAAAACAACGGAAGAAAAGATCTCAAATCTGTTTTTCTAAAATTAGAGAGAGGAAAAAATTATAGTTGGGTTATTACATGCTCATAAAATGGTTTGTTTTTACTGGTCAAATTGATATCACCAAGTGGATTCTTTGATATATCATTTAGATATTTTACAAAAATTAAGGAATCTATAAGACCTTCAGAATATCGAGGTTTAAAACTTCCTACATTATAACCACATACGATAAAGCCCTCTTCTAAGGCTTGTTGCATAGATTTCACTCCTTTTTGAGTTGTAGGAATATGCCAAATTAGCATTCGATAGTCTTTGAACTTATTGAGCAAAAAGTTTACAACGCTAATATCTGAAACTCCAACAAGTTTAATTTTTGAACCATACATATCTATTGAGACAGAAATGTCATTATGTTCAACATAACCAGGTGTCGTATTTTTCTTAAGTAGGGAAATATCATCTTTTTTCATTAAAACCTTAATTATCCGTCTTGAATTCTTTATAAGATTATATAGTGGTGATATCAATTCATCGTCTAATAGAAAAACTCTATTAACTCTATTTTCAATAAGATTTGTCAAAGGCACAAAATAAAGGAATGCACTTTCCTCATTTTGGACGGGATAAGGTTTATAATAATCCGTGTTTAATTTCCTCTTATCTCCAAAATTATTATAGAATGGAATAAATCCATATGGTATCCCTCCAGCTCTTTCCGTTAATTTTTGAGCTTCAATTTGAACAGCTCTTACATCAGAGTCGATTTTAATTCTATCATCAAATATGTGCGATTCATTAAGATGATTCACACTCCTAAAGCCAAATCGAGACCCTAAACCTAAACCACGATAATCCTTATCTATTATAGTTTTACTAGAGAAGGCATAATTCTCTTTTAGTTCCATCAGACTTGTTGCAAATATCTGTTGGTTTTTCAGATTTTCTCCTACAATCCAAATGTTTTTTTTTTCAGAAATAATTTCTTGCAATTCGCCTGGATCATACACCTTTGGATTTATGTAATTATAATCATATTCCTGCACATAAAGCCTTGATATTTTCTCAGCATCTTCAGGAATCGCATATCTAAGACCATATTTTTCGTTTTCCCCCTCATAGATATAAAAATATTCTATACTTTCTTGTTTCTGCATTTGCTTGACCCCTATTTTCCTTTTTATTGAATATTTTGAAATTAAAAAAAATTAGAAATAATTTATTTTGTTCTTCTTCTTAGTCCATAATAGATTAAAAGAACCCAAAGAATCATTGAAACAGATACAAAGCTAACTATCGTTCGCATATTTGCTATGTTTAAGTAATTAGATATGAATATTGTAATGAGTAAAGGTATTAAACCAAGGATTCCAGCAAAAAAGGAAAGATAGCGCCGTTTAATTTCTTTTCCTTCTAACTGTTGATATATTCGGAATGAGCTGATAATAATTGGGATTAATGCAATGATAACGGTAATACCTAAAATGAATATGAAGTAATATATGCTCCAAACAGGATATCCAGAAGAACTCATTGAGACACCGTCAAATAGTTGTATTATTATGGAACCCACAATTAGGATCAACCCATATCCTATTAGGTAATTCATTATATCTTTTTTTGAAAAAACCATTGCTGATTTTAATATAATTTGATTTACCACATAAAGAAAACCTAAACCAAAAAAATTGAAAAAATTTGTAATTAGATGCAAAATAACTACAATATTACCTAGGCCACTATATGCAAATATCAGTACATATATTATGTTAATTACATTTCCAACAGTTAGAAAGATAAAAAAAAGAGCGAAGTACTTGTTAAGTTGATTCTTTTTTCTCCTTAAAATGTTCTGTGCAATATATCCAAATACTAATGATAATATTGCTTGTACAATAAAAGTTAAAACAACTCTCTCTGTGGTGATAAACATTTTAATATCAATCTCTAAAACGATATTTTATATATATTTTGATCCTAATTTTCAAAACATTTCAAATTGTTATCGAAAGAACCTTACTTTATAATTGATTAGTATCGTTAATCATGAAATTGGTATGACATTCACCAATAAATATCCATTAGAAAATCAATTATCCTTTTTTTTAAGTAAAGTCCTTCTTATATTTAATAAAATAAATCAAATATATAACTCTTCGTTTTTTTCTTAGGAGAAATGTGAAATTAAGTGTTTGAATATCTCAAAATACTAAAAATTAAAAAAAAACGATACTATTCTATTGTAATATTACACTACTGTAAAGGATTTCAATATTTTTTTTGAATCAAAAATATCACAATTATGATCGTAGATATATCATCATAATATGAGATTTAATTATTAGTTTTATCTCATTAAATAAAGTGAAAAAAATTTATCGTGTTCTTAATTAAATAGTGATTTATCAATATTCCTAATTTCTGAGCTAGGGAGGTTATTTTTTCCAAATTCCAATCAATTCATCTCCGAGCTTAAAAATCTGCTTTTCTTCGATTCCAATCTTCCTATAGAAGAGCTTTAGAGCATCATCGGTATGTGCCCATTTAGATCTGGTCGCATAGCTATTAATTCCATCATTATCACCAAAAAGAAAATCTATTGTTTTAATAAGTGATTCTGGGAGATATCGCCCTATTACCATTATTAGACGACCTAGAAGGCCATTTCCATTCATATTTTCAGGTTTAATACTAATAGGTTCGCATATAACTACCTTATTCGTGCAAATTTTAACTTTCTCCACTAATTCTTCATGTCTCGGAGATATATGATGCAAGATATCACACAAAAGCACACAATCTACATCAGGATAATCTTGGTACTCAAATATGTCTTTTTGCTTTAAAATAATATTCTTTGGTTTGCATACCCCTTTTTTCCAATCCTTCTTAATTTTTTCAAGAAACATTTGGTTTAAGTCCCATCCTTCGTATGAAATATGAGGTTTCAAGAAACGCGCTAAATTACCCGTGCCACAAGGAAGGTCTAAAATCTTGGTTTCATCATCTGAGCACACCATTCTTGCTAAGATTCTGTATTTCTTCTCATAATCATGCAGTTTTTGTGTCATGAAGTTATAGAAGAGAGGACTGCTATACATTAAACTTTTAAATCCATCGATTTTTGTTTCTGTAGTCATTGGTTATCAAACTCATTTAATCAAGTAGCTAAATAATCTCATAATCTATTATCTAAGATTTATCTATATCCCCATATAGTTTAAAATAATGGGATAATAAATTATTTCAATTAGAAACTATTACTGTTTAAGTTTTTTAATAAAAGAACTTGTATTTAAGTTAACTAGATTTATCTTAAAAATCTATCTAAAAACAGTAATAATCAAAAAGATGAAAAGTTAGTTCGATTAATTAGTTTATCTAAATAATAAATAAGTATAATCCGATTTATGGCAATAATAAAGACCTTGAAAGCTTTTAACTAAACTAATCTTCTCTATTTTGATAACGTTTTATGTTGTTTTCATTAACATAGTTTAACTAATTTTGAAAGATAGTTAAGCCCGATTAAAATATCATAATATTACCATATTATCTAAATATTTATCACTCTTAAATAAAAAACTATATTTTATTATTGTGAGGTGGCTATGTGAGATATGGTTAGCATATTCGGAAAAAAAGATGATGATGAATTGGCAGAATCTCCGAAAGAAACATTAGGCTTTACAAAGGATTTTGGTTCGGTAATTCAAGATTTCCTTATTAAGAAATATGATTTCTCGAATTTAGACCAAATAGAAGATATCAAAAAGCAACTGATGAATAGACGGGTGTTGATAATAAATGCAAATAAGATTTTAGAGAGTGGAAAAGTTCCGGTATTAGAACTTAAACGTGCGATTGATGAGTTAAAACAGTTTTTAAGGAGGAATGGAGGTTCGTTAGGACGTATAGGGGATAAGTATCTGATTTTAACCCCAAACTCCCATATCCGAATAGCTAATTAGATTAATATATTTCTCTCCTGGTTGTTTTCAATTGAATTCTTTTTTAACTCATTTTTCTCTTTTTACAAATTTTTAAAAATTAAATATTATTCTTACTTTTTAAAAATATTATTTTCTGGAAAATAGGTGAATAATAACGAACTTACCTATCGAACGAATTTTATTTATTTTTATTGGGGAATCCATCATAGTATTTGGGTTTATATTACTTTTAAATAAGATTCGTAAGAGAAGCTCGACAAGATTAAAAGTTTATCTGATGAGCTTTTTGATATTAACGCTAATAGGTTTAATTATAAATATTATTCATAGTATTGTGTTTTTATTCGTTAAAAATAAGGAAGTTATCATAATAATGCATCTAATAGCGAGTTTTTTTACATATTATGCTTTTAGATTCCTACTTGCGATGAATCTCTTCTTAATTCGACCAAATTTTATTGAAGACCAATTTAAAAAAAGGCTATTTTTCCTACTTTATGCGATATTATTAGCAATTGGGTTAACTATAGGATATTTCACAGATGCAATTCATATCTCAAGGTATGGTTATCCTGTATGGAGTCTATGGTTTTTCCTTTTCATTATCATTTTGGTGGGTGGCTGTGCTATATTGCCGATCTTGGCGGTCTCATATAAAGTATTTTCAATGATGAAATATAGAATATTAAAAAGGCGTTATTTTCTGTTTTATGTTGGAATCTTTTGCTTTTCCCCTCTCTTATTTTTGATTTTTCTCTCAAATTTTCTTGACAATTATCTCTTGAGATTAATCACAAGCATCTATTCTCTACTAACACCATTTTGGTTATATCTCATCTATTATGGAATTGCAAAGAACCTGGATTAAAACAGGTAAATTATTCCAGGTTTAATTCGACCATAGAAAAAAGGGATAAGAAAAGAAAAAGTCTTTTAATGAGCTTTTTTTCGCTCCAAAATCTCGATAAAGCTTTCTATTTGATTCGTTATTTGGACCTCATTAAATTTTCTGGGGTCATTCATATCAGCAGTTATAATCAAACAAGGGATATCATAATCTTCTTGCAAATGTCGTTTTAAATCATACATCCCGCATGAATTCGGTCTACATGACAAATTGTTATGGAGCACTACACCATCAATTTTCCATTCATCCACGGTTTCTTTAAATTTTTTTATTCTTGTGTCTAAATCGTAAATGTACCAAAAGCTCAGCATGAGCTCTGACATTGCCTCGATCGGTTTGTTCAAGACCATCTCCTTTGTGACTTTTGGGTTCATGTACTTTGAAAACGCATAAGTGTAGGTTTCATAAACTATGTTAGCTCCATAGGTCTCTAACGTACTAAAGTATTTCAACGCATGCCAGAAAGGTATCCCTTCAAACATAAGACGATATTTTTCGTTTTCCAGTGCGCCAATTCCGTTCTCAATTCGCTCTTGCGCCTCTCTATACATCCGCTTATATAACCGTATGGGGGCCTTTAGTCCAGGCATTGTAAAAAGTGGGAAAAGCCCTCCAAATGTATCTCGAGTTGAGAGCGGAGAAGGTTCATGTTTCCTTAATTCAAAAATATCTTGCCATAGTTTGCCTAATACATAGGAATTTTTAGCAACTTTCTTAGATTTTTCCATGTCGATTTCATGACTCGTAATATCCTCAACAAATTCTAGAAATTCCCATAATTGTTCTTGAACGTATTTTTTGTAATAATTATATTGTTTTTGGTTTGTATTGCTCACGATATGAGGTACATCAATTGTATAATGTGGAACATTCATTCGTTCCGCCTGAGTTTGAAACCAATCCACATGAGTATCGCAAATCACATCACTAGACAGCATAAAAGTGGGTTTTCGTGTACCTCCTTCAATCATATCCGCATCACTTAATACAGCACCTACATTTGTTTTAAAGTACGAACATAAATCATATGAAAAGCCCTCCTCCTCAGCCAGTTCAATAAAACCCTTAGAAAGTTTTTGAGCGGCCGACATAGTTGCCGAATTTTCGGGAAGCATAGGTTGCACATCCATCGCATACAATAATTCGACGGGAGTTCCAGAAGTTGCCCATGCTGTGGGGTTTCCGTCTCTAAACGCCTGCTCAATGGCAAGAATATGCCGTCCCATTATATTTTTTAATCCCTGTGTAGCCTCGAGAGCCTTACCTTTTCCTTGTTTTTCAATTTTTGACATGTTTTAATTCCTCCATTTCATATAATTTCGGCAAATGCCTCAAACCTCGTTTTTAGTTGTTTATAAGCCTCAGTATTATATTCTTTCTCAATAAAAAGATATGGCATTCCTTTTTCCTTGAATTGTCTATTCATATAGGGATGATCATAGAGAATTGTTTCGCAAAACTTTTGCGCAATATTAATTACTCCATCAACTTGATATTTTTTAGATAATTCCTCTATGAACTCATACCGTGAATGGGACGGAATCTTGGTGGAATATAATGGCTTATTAAAATGATAATCTGCAAGTGCTTGGAGAGGGTCTTCGTGCGATTCGTCGATCTCTGTCCAGAAATAATGTGTTCCGAGGCATAAGTCATCAACAACTATTTGATAACCTGATTCTTCCATATGTTCAAGAAAACTGGTATCATCTATGAGAGAGCCCGTGACGAGCACTTTCTTGAGATGCTTATTCGGAAATGGCTCTTTAGATTTGAGTTTTTCTAAGGCGTTTTTAAGAACTTCTAGTGCTTCATTTCTATCTTGAGTCATAACATCCTTGATGAGTTTGTGAAATTCTGAGCCTTTTAAGACCATTTTACTTCGATATTCCGAGATATCCCGCAAAATGGTCCGGATTTTATTCGTTAATCGAATATTTTCCCAAATTTTTTCTTCAGTTATTTCTATATTAAAATAATTTTCCATATGGTTTATGAATTCTTTCATATCGTCAATATAAAATTCCCTCGCTATTTTGGTTCGCTTGAGGGGACAATTGAGGAAGTGCATAAAATCTAAATCGACACAATCCAGCCAAATATCAAATTGCCTATTTGTACAATCGCACCCATGAACAGAAACCATTCCTACTATATCATTATCAAGCCCCTTTAATCCTTGCTCTAAAACATTACGAGACCATACACAATGAGTTGCGGGGACATGTTCATCAGCATGTTCATGAGTGATTGTTGGATCTCCAAAAAGTCTATATGGAATAAATCCCGCAGCGAGAATAAGTTCTTCAGGAGTATCGACGCATGTGTCAATAATTCCAATCTTTTTCATAACTAACTGCCTACTAAATTATACTATAATGTTTTTTTTTATTCTTTAAACTATTAAAAATTAATGATATTCAAATATAGTTTTGGTTTTTATCAATATAGTAAGAATTCTCTGCATCAGGGAAGTCTCTAAAGAAATCCTCAAATTCATTAATATTTCATATCACAAAACTTATCAAGATTGCTTCTCCCGAATTCTAAATCTCAAAATCCCAAAATATTAATTATATCGTATTTTAATATTAGTAATTAGATTGAATATTTAGTTTTCTTAGAGCAATAAAAACTCGAGGTTCTCAAGGTTGGCAATTCAACGGACATTATCGAAAGCAATACTTAAAGAAGAAGTCAGAATCAAGCTTAAAATTTGGAACACCTATCTGACTGGAAAACTCGTTAAATTTGATAATTATATGAATTTAATTGTCGAGAATGCGAAAGAGATTTATTTCGGTCGTGGTGGAAAAAGAAGTAAAGACCTTGGGACCGTTATGATTCGAGGCGCTTCAATTATCCTAATAGGGCAAGATCGACAAAAACTCATGTTTTCTGATTCTGACTCTAATGAGGATAAACTCCTGCATCGAAAAGAGGAAGATGAAGAAGACGAAGAAGAATAACTAAGAGGTGAAAATATATGGGAAAAGGAACAGCCAGTAAGGGAAAAAAAAATAAGACGGCAACACATACAACTTGTCGAAGGTGTGGAAATCATTCTTACAATAGACGAAAAGGATTTTGTGCAAGTTGTGGATTTGGGAAATCTGCAAAACTTAGGAATCCAAGCTGGAGAAATCGCGTACGTGCGTCAAACGGAAATAAAAGTTTTTGTAAATGATTATATTTGTTTTACCTCAACCTCTGCACTAATTCTATTCTATTTCTTGTCTTTCAGTAAATTCATGCAAAATAGGGCTCACTTGCTATAATACTAATTAATAAGATTCATTAGAATAGATAGAAATAACATTAGCAAAGAGAAATACGATTTTCAGATTTTTTTAAAAATATTGTTTTTAGGAATTTTATTTTAATTTATTCGTTTTTAGAAGACCACACATATTTTTTTATATCCAAATTTTCTTAACTTACATACAAATATTTATTCAATTAAATATTGAAAGGTATTTATGTAATGGAACCCATTATTGTCGATAGATTAAATGAAGAACTCCGGAAATTAGAATTTACCGGAGGGATTATCGGGACGGCAATAGTAAAGAAAAACGGGTTACTTATAACTTCACGATTACCACGAGATATTGATGAAAGAAAATTCGGGGCGATGGCTGCAACGATTCATGGTGCTTTTGAGACTGCACTTACCCATATCGAAGGAGAGAATATAAATCATATAACAATTGAATTAGAAGGCTATGAATTGATTGTAATGGGATTAGACAAATTAATCTTGATATCATTATTGGAGATAAACAAAAACTTAGCGATTGCCCTAATTGAGATGGAGCAAACGCTTAATAAATTTAAAACCATAATAAATAATTGAAGATTATGTTAAATGAAAAAGAATTTGAAAGGTATTCTAGACAAATACTTTCAGAATCAATAGGAGAAGAAGGGCAACAAAAGTTATCCAAAATAAAAATCCTCCAAATCGGAACCGGGGGATTAGGATCTCCGTGTGCGCTATACTTAACAGCTGCGGGGATCGGAGAATTAAGGATTATTGATAATGATACTGTTTCTGTTTCAAATTTACAAAGACAAATATTATATAGCGAAGCAGATGTCGGACAAGAGAAGGTAAAGGTGGCAAAAGAACGTTTATCGTCATTAAACTCTTCAGTAAATATAAAGGCATATAAGGATTACGTAGATGATGAGTCCATAAAAAAATATATCAATGATATTGACTTCCTTATAGATTGCAGCGATAATATGAAAACAAAGTTCCTCGTTAATAGAACTGGAATCCAAAATAACATTCGCACTGTTATCGCGGGAATAAAAGACTTTTATGGTCAAATTCTTACAATCAATCCAAAAGAAAGCGCATGTTATCAATGTGTCTTTTCCGAGCCAGAAGAGGAAGATGATTCTGAAAGCCCTCTTCCTGTGATTGGAGTGACTGCGGGAGTTTTGGGTACATTAGAAGCATTAGAAGTAATTAAAACCGTTCTTGGCCTTCCAAATTTGGAAAATCAGCTCTTAATGGTAAACTTGCTTAATATGACATTTAATAAGATAAAAGTAATCAAGGATGAAAATTGTTTTTGCTATTGTATGGAATGAAAGAAAAATAAAGAGAATTAGTTAGAAACAATTTTGATTTTCTTCAAAATATTTTTTAAATGCAGCTCCATTTTTTACATATTCTCCAGATGTTTTTGCTCCTTGTAATTTCCCCGTATAAATTCCCTCCTTTTTCGTTTCAGCGGGTATCCCCACAGCTAAGCTACGTGGAGGTATCTCTTTATTTAATAATACAGCACCAGCAGCTAATACAGATCCATCGCCTAGTTTTGAATTATGTAAAAGATTAGAGCCTATTCCTACTATGCACCCATCTCCAATCTCACATGGACCATGAACCATGGCATGATGTCCTATAATACAATCAGCACCGATAGTTACGCCCCTTCCCATCTCTAGATGAATAGTGACATTTTCTTGGATGCTTGTATTCTTTCCTACTTTTATTGTCCCCCAATCTCCTCTCAGAATCGCTCCAAACCAAATATTTACACCATCCTCTAACTCGACATCACCTATAACCATAGCATTAGGGGCGATAAAAACAGACTCGTGGATTTTCGGTTCTTTACCCGTACGAGGGCTCGGCATTATTGGCATTTTTTCTTTTATCACCTTTTCAATTAATTTTTTAAAATAATATTAATCCATTTTTTTGTAATTATGTAAAATTTCCAATTCATTTTATTGTTTGGTTTAAATTGAAAAGTAGAGAGCAGATAGAATCTTATCGTAAAAATAAAATAGGGTTTTCAGAAATTACGTATCTAATCCTCGGATTGAAATCAAATTCATTTCCGCTTTCCTCTGGTAAATATAGCTAAGGAATCCAAATCTATTGATTAAGTTCTTTCATAAATTCTTGGATCATTTAAAGAATTGTAATTATAAATTACTTGAACTTCTTAAGTCGAATGAATCATATTAGAAGTTTTAAAAATTCTTTTAATTTTTTGAGAATTATTAGAAGTAATAAAAAATAGAAAAATAGTTGAAAGATCTTGGTGAATTTGAAATACAATAAAGAGCTGGAGCAAAAATATTCATATTTGAGCAGAACGATAAATGAAGAATTTATTAATATCCATCCCATCCAGAGAGGAGGATTATTAACCCCAGAAGCACATAAAGCATTAGTTGCTTATGCTGACGGCTATAGTTTATGTGATAATTGTTTGAAAGGAAGGATTGATAAGATCGAAAATCCTCCAGTCGTCGATTTTTTAGATGATCTATCGAAATATCTGAATATCGAAAATGTGATGCCCACTGCCGCCGCAAGAAAATCCAAACAAATTACAATGTCTGTTTTGGCTGAAAGATATCCAGAACGGAAAGTGGTGGTTGTTGACAGCTTAGCACATTATACCACATATCTAGCAATTGAAACGAATAAATTAAAAGTAAAAGAAGTCCCTCACAAGGGTTATCCCGAATTTAAATTAATGAACGAAGATTTTGAGACTATCATCAATCAAGTCCGCGAAGATGAAGGAGAATTGCCTCTCTTGGTAGTCTTGACACATGTCGATTACAAATATGGCAATTATAATGATCCAAACCCAATTGGGGAAATATGTAAAAATTATGACATCCCATTTTTACTGAATTCTGCTTATTCTGGAGGTATCCTACCCATAGATTGTGATGATGCGAATATCGATTTTATCGCTTGCAGCGGACATAAATCTATGGCATCATCAGGTCCAATTGGTCTCCTTGGCTTTAAGGACAAATATTACGATGATGTGATGGTTCACTCACAAATCCAAGGTAATTTAACAAACAAGTCGTTCTCAAATAAGATATGTACCTTCATGGGTTGTCCTCCCGTTTATGGCGCACCGCTAATTACTCTGATGGCTAGTTTTCCCACGATCGTGAAAAGAACTCAGAAGAAATTCGTTGAAGAGGAATCTAAAAAGGCGAATTATGTAATTGAGAAAATACAAAAAATCCAAGATCTGAAAGTATTAGGGAAACTTCCAAAAGTTCATCCACTCACTAATGTGGAGACTAAGTGTTTTGAAGAGGTTGCTAAATCTCATCCACGTAGAGGATTCTTTCTTCGAGATGAATTTAAAGAAAGAGGAATTCTAGGCTTATTACCAGGGATTTCTAAAGAGATCAAATTCAACACATATGGTCTTACTTGGGAGCAAGTTAAGTATTTTGCAGATTCCTTTGTAGAAATTGCTGAAAAATATAATTTAGTGTAATTTTTTCATATTTGAAGTCCCTCAACCCATTTTAAATGATCTGAAAAGTCTAAATTTATTTTAAACCATCTTATATTATCCTCTAAAAAATATTCACCTATAGTTTTAAATCCGTAAAAAATTGTGCAGATTTATATATTCAAATGCTCTTAATATATATGAATATCACCAGAGATAAAGCTACTATAAGAAAAAAATCATGAAAGATTAATTCAAATCGATTTAAGATATAACATGGGAAACACAGACAATTTAAGAAATAGTGGAATTAGTATTGTTGGTCAGATTCCTTGGGGAACTCATTTTTGCTATTTTTATTATTCAGTTGAGGAACTCTTGAAACTTTTACTTGATTTTATAATTGAGGGTCTAATTTCCAATGAAATCTGTATCTGGATAACTTCAAATGAAATCAACATTGAGGATGCATATGACATAATCGTGAATGAATTAAATGGAAGATCATCAAAGGTTAATCTCAAGGAGCAATTGAAGATTATTGATTATGATGAATTTTTTTTAGAAAATCAAGCGATTAGCGATAAAAATCCAATTACATTTCTGGATAAAATCCTTGCAGATGGATTAGAGCATAAGTATAATGGAATAAGACTTACCGGGGATACCAATTGGTTAAGAAAGGAAGATTTTGAAGATTTTATGTGCTATGAGTTAAAAATAGATGATGCAAAAAGTAAATGGGATATGATGATGCTTTGTACCTATCCAATCAATAAATTTATCAAAGCTGATATTTTAAGCATTGCAAATACCCATGATTTTTCATTATTTGATAGAAATGATGGATTAAAAATTATAAAACGTTCAGAAAGAGAAGATATAGAGCAAGAAAAAAGAGAAATCCAATTACAAATGCAAAATTTGCAACGTATAAATAATATAGGGGTGCTTACAAGCAGCATTGCCCATGATTTTAACAATCTACTCTCTATAATAAAAAGTTATGCTGATATGGCTCGAATGGAAATTGAAAGCGATGACCAAATCAATAGTTACCTCAACGAAATTAGTCTTTCTATTAAGAGTTCTGCAAAATTAATTCATCGACTACTGGTATACAGTAAAGAAGACTCACGGCAAATGGATTTGAAGATAATAAATATCAATGATATTATCAAAGAATTGTTAGAAATGATGAATTATTTCATCGCGGAAGATATTATAATACTAACTAAATTAGATTCCAACCTCCCGAACATCCAAGGCGATGTGGGAAAAATCGAACAAATCCTATTAAACCTCATGATAAATGCTAGAGATGCGTTGCCAGATGGGGGTAAGATTATCATCAAAACTCTGCTTCTGAAAAAGGAGGATTTAGATTATAATTTAAAAGATAGAGGGGAATCAGAGAACTATATACAAATATATATTGAAGATAATGGGATTGGAATGGATAAACATACATTAGATAATATTTTCCAACCATTTTTTACTACTAAAGACGAAGGAAAAGGTACTGGATTAGGTTTAACAATTGTCAAAACCTTCACAGAAGACCATAATGGCTGGATTAATGTAGAGAGTCATGAAGGGCAAGGAAGCATTTTTCGCGTATTTCTCCCTACGAATTTAGAATCCTAAATCATATATCTTAAAATTTAGCATTAATTATTTGTTATAAAATTCTCTTCTTCCCATCAAATCAATATTGATATGATTAATTATGAAATTGAATCAACTCCAGAATGAGATTGTTGAATTAAGGAATCAGAAGGATGTCACGATTTTAGCGCATTATTATCAGGAACTCGAAATACAGGAAATAGCGGATCATTTAGGAGATTCTCTAGGTTTATCGCGTATCGCGAAGGAAAAAGCAAAAACCAAATATATCATTTTTGCTGGTGTACTTTTTATGGCGGAAACCGCGTCTATCCTAAATCAAGATAAACATATAATCATCCCGTCCCTTGAAGCCTGTTGTCCTTTAGCGAATTTTTTAAATCGAGATATTGTGAACCAATACAGAAAAGAGTATCCCGAGCTTCCGGTAATTACTTACGTAAATAGTACGGCTGAAGTAAAAGCAGAATCTGATATTTGTTGTACCTCATCAAATTCAGTGAATATTATTAAGAAGATAAGTAAAGAATTTGGGGTGGAGGAGGTATTATTTGGACCTGATAAGAATTTAGCTGAATATGCAGAAGAACGTTCCGAAATTAGTGTGATAAAAATGCCAGGAAAGGGGCATTGTTATGTACATTCTCATTTGAATATAGATGACATTCAAGAAGTTAGAGAGGAGCATCCTAGTGCCCAAGTTTTAGTCCATCCAGAATGTGAGAAAAGTGTAAGAGATTATGCGGATTATATTGGCTCAACTGCGGGAATTTACAGCTTTGTAGAAGAGCATCATACTGGCCAGAAGGATTTTATTATTGGAACGGAAAAAGGATTATTGGATAGATTAACTGTTGATTTTCCTAAAAATAAATTTAATTTAGCCTCTGATGGGCTTATATGTGAGGATATGAAAAAGAATAAGCTGGAAACAATCAAAATGCTCTTGGAAAATTTAGATAATGAGAGATATGAGGTAAAAGTTCCCGAGGATATTGCTAAGAAAGCATATAATCCCATTGAAAAGATGCTCAAATTCTCAACCTAAAACCCATATATATTAATTTTCCTTTATTTGTGTATGACAGATTGGACATTCTTCCCAATTAAGTGAAACTTTTGCTTCACAATCGGGATTCGGACATATGATTAGTTCTTCTTGTTTTAAGAGTGCTTGTTTATATTCGATACTGGCTTGATTCGCCTTATCGATACTTTTTAAGAGACTTGAGATTTCGAATTTATTTCCACATCTCGTGCATATTTTGGAGATATCCCTTCGAAGGATTGATTTTCCACAGTTCGGGCAAAAGCCTTTAATCTTATCTAAGAGTTCCTCTAATTTCTCTTCATGAGATTCGGAAATAGAAACAATATTCAGATCTTCATATTTCTCTGATCCCTTAATTATATTGACTAGAGAATTAACTCCCTCTTCTGATTTTGCCAACTTCTCTGATTGGACTACAATATCCATTAGGAAGGTTTTGGAGAGTCCCATATCCATCGCAGTACGGATAATTAATTTTTCAATGAGCATTTCAAACGGTTCTCGAATTTTATCCCATATTAAGTTCATATCTATAAGTTTATCTGCTATTTCCTCTGCCATATTGTCTAAATCGTAAAACTGACGATAACCCTTTAGATTAATATGAATAATCTCCTCAATAAGCTGGTCTTTAATCAAACGATTGGTGGTTGTGCCTAAAATATCATCCTTATGAAAAAAGAACACATCATTGTCTCTAGTGAACATATAAAATCCAAAATTGCTCGACATGATCTTATCCACATAAAAATCAATCCGTAATCGTTTCACGCCATAATATTTACAAAATTCATTTATTTCGAACTTATAATCCCGCGTTAACGCTGAATTTAAAAACATATAAAATAATGCTAAAAATAATTCCCGGTTCTGATTCAATTTAAAAAACTCATCTCCGATTTTTGAAATCTTTCGAAGAATTTGAAAGAGAATCGATTCTTCAACACCAATTTGATTGTAAAAATCGATTAATTCCGATGTTTTAATAACTGTATCATTTATCTTGTTTCGATCAAACAATTCATTTTCATTGACAGCTGGATCCTCATTAAGTTTTTCAATCCCTTTTTCAGTTATGAAATAGTGGGGAGATTTCTCATAAATTTTTTTTTCTATATTATTTTTTTGAAGATGGATTTTTATGTATTTTGAAAGCGTAGATTTACTCATCTCGGCTTTTTCTTCTAAATCAGAGAATCTATGTGGTCCTAAGTTTTTTAAAATGAATAGGATGCGTTTATCATAATCAAGTTCTTTGATTAGGTCTGAAACACTTTTTCCAATTTCTTCAGAGATATTATAACTCTCCATATGTATATAATTGAAAATCAAGTACTTAAACTTGAACAAAAGTACGGATATTAGTTCTTGAGGTTCGAACCTAAAGGTGGTAGGCGAACTTTATTTTGAATTGAGAATTTTGAGCATAAAACCCCATAATCCACAATTTATAACACTTAGCCAATAAATTTATATAACTTAGGTTTATACCTTAAATCGAACGCAATCTATTGAGATTATATCCAAATCTCATCAACTAATAACTCACAATTAAAAATACTTATGTCTGTAAATAATCCTAATTTAATCGAAAGGATAAATAAAATAGAATCCCGATTGGACGAACTGGAAAGAAGAATTTCAAATTTGGAGAAATTATTAAGAAGAACTCCCGGTCCATCTGATCGACGTCCTTTTCCTGGAAAGGGTCCAAAGCCTCCAGAGCCGTTTAAATTTTAGTGGAATTTATAATCCATATTCCCAATAAAAAAGGAAGAGATAATGTCAGATAATAATGAACCTAATATTCCAGAAAATAAACATGATGCGGAACAACGCATACAAGATTTAAGAAAAGAAATCAGATATCATGATAAAAAATATTTTGTTGAAAATCAACCTGTAATTAGCGATGCGGAATATGATGAGCTTGTAAGAGAATTAAAAGCCTTGGAGGAAGCATATCCAGAATATATAACAGAAGATTCACCCACCCAACGCGTCGGAGTAGGGGAGATTGACGAGTTTCAAACGGTCAAGCATAAATCAGTGATGTTAAGCTTAGATAAAGCCTTTGATTATGAAGGATTAAAAGATTTCGACGAAAGAGTGAGAAGGAATTGGAAACAAACCGAGATTGAATACGTGGTTGAGACAAAAATAGATGGATTAGGGGTTGCTTTATTGTATGAAGATAAATCATTAAAAAGGGGCGCTACTCGGGGGGATGGTGCCAGCGGGGATGATATTACTCCTAATATTCGCACAATCCATGCGATACCTTTGAAGCTTTCTGAAGAATCTATTTTAAGGAACGCAGAATTTCGAGGAGAGATCTATATGCCTCGAGAAGCCTTTGATGAGATGAATGCGGAGCGATTAAAGAAGGGAGAGGAACCATTTGCAAATCCACGTAATGCTGCTGCGGGGACGGTACGAACAAAGGACCCCAAGATTGTAGCAAAACGACCATTAAACATTTTTATTTATTCGATGAGTTATCATGAAGAAGGAGATTTTTCAACTCATCAGGAAACTATAGAGGAAATGAAAAAAGCGGGATTAAGAGTAAATAAATATGTTGTAAAAAGAGGAATTGAGGAGGTCTATGAATATCTAAAAGAATTTGAAGAGCAAAAAGATACCTTAAATTATGAAATTGATGGAATGGTAATAAAGGTTAATGATTTGGAAGCACATAAAATACTTGGACATACTACTCATCACCCGAGATGGGCAATTGCATATAAATATCCCCCTACGAGAAAAACGACAGAGATCAAAGATATACGTGTCTCTGTGGGAAGAACAGGGAAATTGACCCCAATTGCGATATTGAAACCTATCGAATTATCAGGGACGACGGTCGGAAGAGCATCACTCCATAACGAAGATGAAGTCGAAAGGAAAGATATCCGCATCGGAGATGTTGCGTTAATCCAGAAAGCAGGTGAGATTATCCCCCAAGTGGTAAAGGTTATTAAGGATAAACGAGATGGAAATGAAGAAAAGTTCCAAATGCCTCATACATGCCCGGTTTGTGGCAGTAAAGCAAGACGATTTGGAGATGAAGTTGCGCGCCGTTGTGTGAATGCTCAATGCCCAGCTCAGGTAAAGCAAAGGATTGAACACTGGGGTGACAGGGGAGCAATGAATATCAAAGGATTAGGCCCAAAACTTTTAGATCGGCTCGTAGATAATGGAGTAGTGAAAAATATTGCTGATATATATAAGTTGAGTGAGAGTGATTTAGCAGATATAGAACGGATGGGTCATAAATCGGCTCAGAATCTATTAAAAGAGATTGAGCAGAGCAAAGAGAGGGGATTAAGTAAGGTCTTATATGGACTCGGTATTACATATGTTGGTGATCATATTGCCAGAGTGATTACCGAACATTATGATTCTATCGATAGTCTTATAGAAACCAGTAAAAGCGACTTAGAAGAGATCGACGAAATTGGTCCAAAAATTGCCGAAAGTGTGGAGTTGTTCTTCACGGAAGAAAAAAACCGAGATCTCATTGAGGAATTAAGATCAAACGGAGTACAAATGGAAATAGAGTCGGGCAAGAAGGAACAATTTTTACAGGGGAAAAAGTTTGTATTTACGGGAGCTCTTGAAAATTACACTCGGGCAGAAGCATCAGAAAAGGTGCGAGAACTAGGTGGGAGGGTCACTTCAAGCGTGAGTGGTGAAACTGATTATCTGGTGGTCGGAGAGAATCCAGGTTCAAAGTTTGAAATGGCAAAACGAGAAGGAACAACGATATTAGATGAAAAGACCTTTTTAGTTATGTTAAAAACCCATACATTACCTTGAATTAGTTTTCTTCTGAATCTGGCATTTGAACGGTTCTAATCGAATTAGGTATGATAGAAATTATCTTGAACCTTAGTTCGTGTATTCCAACAAGAGTATTTTAATATTTTTAGTCAATCTTATTATTAGGAATTAATATTATAATAATATTCAAAAAAAGAGGTTAGAATATGACACAATATCGTTTTAGATTAACAGGGGTTCCTCCGGATCAAGCCATCAAACAAATTGAGATTGATCCAAATCAGTCCATTGGGGAAATCAAGAAGACTGTGCAGAGAGAATATAAGCTTAACCCAATTCTCGCTATACAGTTTATCTTTAAGGGAAAAGTTTTACCTGATGATTTAAAGTTCTCAAAAATCGGTATCCATCCGAAAAAAGATGTGATAACCGTTATGGCTACTCAAGCTGGCGGTTAAGCTCCGCCCAGCTTTAAGCCATTGAATTGTTTTTTTTTATATTTTTCTTCTCAAATTTTTATGTTTTTACTTAAAATTTAGTTATTATAAGCGTCTTAATGATAATTTCTATTAGAAGATTTAATATTTTAGATTTAAACCAAGAAATTGTTATCGATGAGATTGTTAGGAATAGTTCTAATAGATAAAAGCGATATTTTATTTATACATGGGTAAATGAGAGTTTTAAATATAGGAAAACAAGAAGAAGGAGAAAATAAAAATATATTCCCTAGTCTAATTACAAATATTTGAGGGGAAGGGATAGGAAAAACCAAAAGATAAAAATCACAATCACACACACCATTAGGAAATATATTTTTACATATCTGAAATAGAATAGTTGGTATTTAAATTCAAAGTCTAAAATTTATAAAAACCACGATCGCTGTTAGCAAAAACTTAAATCCAGTCTCTCTAAGAATAAATTATAAAAAAAAGTGGTTTAATGGATAAATATGAGTTAAATCTAAGACATCAAGGGGAAAAAATGAGTATTATTCAAAACTTTTGAATTTTTCTCTTTTTGCTCCACAAATAGGACATTTATCTGGAGCATCTCCTTCTAAGGTAAATCCGCAAACTTCACATACTTGTACAGAATCTAACTCAACATCATCTCCGGCTTCTACGGCTTTTTTCGCTTTTTCATAGAGTTTTTTATGCTCCTTTTCTGTGTTTAAAGCCCATTCAAAAGTGCGCACGGCGCCGTTTTCTCCTTGAAATCGTGCAGTTTCGATATAAACAGGATACATCTCCATGATTTCAAAAGTTTCGCCGTCTATGCCCAGTTGTATATTCTTAAGTGTATCACCTGGTCCAAAGGCACCCATACTATTGGCGACCAACCCGTCATTCAGATGATCAATTTCTCGATAATGATCGCCTGCGTGGATATATTCAGCGTGCGAAATTGCTCTAAATAAGCGGGCAACGTTAGAATATCCCTCCTTTTCAGCGGTATTGGCAAAGTGTAAATATCTCATATGTGCCATACTTTCTCCGCCGAAAGCATTAATTAAATTTTGTTCTGTCATTTGTTTCATTTTCTTCATCCTTTTAACTATGGTGGTGAAAATTTTTTCTTATCCATATAAATTTGAAACTCTTTTTAAAAATTTTTTTAATAATTAAGAAAAGGATTCCTAAAATCGTCTAAAAATTATAATTTTTCATTATCATTTTCTAAGCCTAATGTATTATAATGGAGATATAAAAAAAATGAAGATGGTTAGTTATTTTTTAAATAGATTCATGATATGTCCACCTATAGCCGCAATAAGACCACCAATGGCTGCCAAGCACATCCCAGAGAGTAGGTTCCAAATATTTGCTCCCGCATTACCTGTTTGGACACCTCCGATAAATGCTACTAACCCACCGACAATAGCAACCATAATACCAATACCTTTCACACTTTTAATATTAATTTTTTCATTCAAAATAATCACCTTTTTATTATTTTAATGCTAAAAATTACAAAATAGGATGTATTTGATTAGTTAATGCAAATAATTTTTTATAAAACTTGGGATAAGATTCATCGGTGATAAATTTTGGATAAAAATAAAATCTCAATCGTGCGAATTAAAGAGGAACGGATATCAAAAGCCGTTAATAAGGCTTTAGAATTAATTAACGCGGAAAATTTATTTATTAAAGAGAATATGACAATTTTAATAAAACCAAATATTTTAAAGGGAGAAGAACCAGAACGGGCAGTCACCACACATCCAGAGATCATTCGTGCCGTTATCAGATGGATAAAGAAACACGGTAAACACAAGATTGTCGTAGGAGAATCAAGCGGAACTACAAATCCCGGGGCTACCGAAAAAGCGTTCCAAGGGAGTGGAATTAAGGATGTCTGTGAGGAAGAGAATGTGGAATGGACTCCGTTTGAACAGACAAAGAGAAAAATATACCAAATTAAGGATCCTTTAGTTTTAGACCAGATTTCTTCCTCTGTACTTTTAGAAGAGGCAGATTTAATAATTAATATTCCAAAAATCAAAACCCATTGGCAATGTGTATTGACTTGTTGTATCAAAAATATGTTTGGAACGTTAATATTAGGAAACAAGCCAAAAACTCATGCACGTTTTCCTAAGTTAGAAGATTTTTCTGCTGCTCTTGCAGATATTCATTCCGTTTCTAATCCTCAATTAACCGTCGTAGATGGATATCTATGTCAAGAAGGATCAGGCCCCAGTAAAGGTGATGTCGTGAAATT
Source organism: Promethearchaeota archaeon (assembly GCA_008080735.1). GTDB lineage: Archaea > Asgardarchaeota > Lokiarchaeia > Sigyniarchaeales > SOKP01 > TEKIR-8. The sequence continues at coordinate 14,561 of SHMW01000037.1, read as the reverse complement.
GGATTTAATTCTTGCAGGGTATGATCCCGTAGCTTTAGATACCACTGTATGCAAAATTATTCAATTTGATCCCGAAGATGTCATTCAAATACAAAAAGCAGAGGAAAGAGGGCTTGGAACTTCTGATTTGGAAACCTTTGAGATTGTCGGAGAGAAAATCGACGATGTGACCCGAAAATTTAAAATGGCCAAGCAAAGACCTGTATCAGTCCCTCTTCCAGATTGGTTAGCAGATTATATGAGTAATGTGATTTTCAGAGCCCGAGTGAAATTTGATCCAAATAAATGCAAATTATGCGCAACATGTTGGGAGAATTGTCCCGCTAATGCGATTTCCCCTGCAGATGAGATTAAAAAAGGAAATGTACCAAATTGGGTCAAAAATGAGTGTATTTTTTGTTATTGCTGTGCGGAATTGTGTCCGCATGAAGCTGTTGATTTTGAAATCAATTATGTAAGAAACTTTTTATACTCAAAAGTAGGAGTTATTTTCCTAATTATGCTCGCGGGGATAATAGGGTTACTTTTGTGGTTTATACTCTCACTAATTTTATGAAAAATGAAGTGTGAAAATAAGGTCTATGTTGAACTCCACGAAATATTTTTATCCTTAGATCAAGATTTTTTTAGATTATCCGATGAAGAGGTTTTTAATTCTAAGGAATTTAGATTGATCTCACAAATTTATCCCGGATGGGGTAAAATCATGAAAGAAGGATTTAATAGAGACAAAGCTGAGGCAACTAGGACTATTAAGCATATTTTCAAAACTGTAAAAGTCTATTTTCAAATTATGAAGAATGTTTACAAATCAAATGTGCATAAAAGTAATCTAAATTTAGTTAAAAGTCAGTTAACAGAAATACATCAATCAAATCCGCTCCTTTTTCCATTGATTTTATTATTACATGATATAGCGAGACCCTTCAATCGGACTTGGCATCCTCTCGAATCTAAAAAAATTATTCAAAGATTTTCTCTTTTACAAAAATTCAACTTATCAGAGTTGGAGAAACGCATAATTTTGGTGGTAATTGAACAACATCTCCTTATTGGCACCATTTTTACGGGAGAAGCGTCCTATCTGGGAGGTATTTCATTATGGAATTCATTAGAAAATCTTGGAAAATTCCTCTCAGAAAAGGTTGTTGATGTGATTTTTAAGTGTCTAAAGGCATTTACTGTTATTGATATTTGGGGATATGATTATTCGACAATTTATGACCATTATTTTGATTATTATTCTCAAATTTGCAGAACCCTATCAGAAACGTTTAAAGAGACATACCATACAAAGAGAGACTTACGAATGACATATTTAAACGGTAAACTTTCAGAAATTGATAGAAACAACCTAAAATGGCGTATTGCGTGTTCCCTACGAATTTTTCAATTCATTAATACTAAAAAAAATCTTACCAGTCAATTTTATTATTCTAAAGTTGAGGAAGGACTAAGGAATTTGAATATGAAATGGGAAGAGTTCGAAAGAAAATTGGGAAAAGTACATCCAAGAATTCAATTTAAATATTCGTTATCAATAATGATGATATTAGCAATGGAGACTTTCCAGCGAACATCTATCGATAATAATTTTCATATCTCTCCAGATATTTTCCGTTTTTGGATTGAATGCTGTGGAAAAGTACAAAACAATATCAATGATTTTAAACAGCTTAAATCTCCCTTGTTTTATTTTGTTTTTGATCTACCTCGAACATGGTTTTTTGAGGAAAAATACCTTAAAAAAATAAAAAGCGTAAAATTTACCCAAAGGATTAGACAGAACGAAATTTTGTATAATAATGATATTTTTGGATATCTAATTCACATAAAATTAAAAAAATAAATAAAATTTTGTATTTAAGTCCCATTAGGTACTCTCGAACACATAAGGGAGCTACCGAGAAACCCATTAATCCCACCAAACATTTCCCCAATCAAACTTAAGATTAGTACCACTATCAGTAAGACTGTGGATTTCGGAATAAAATAGGTGACAAAAAGTAAGATAAAAGAATCCACTAGAAAAGCGGAGCCAAATATTATCTTTTTCTTTAGTCGGGGAGTGGTGATTTTTTTAAACCTCGTATTAGCGTCAAATATTCCCGTAAGCATTGCAAGAATAACAGCAAATGGTAGCGTGAATGAAAGTACTTTAATGGTCGCATAAATTTCCGTGGCATAGAAGGTAGGAAAAATGAGGCTTATAACTGTTAGGAGCAAGATAAATAAGATAAAGCCCAGCGCAAAGTGAAGTATGATTGGGTGTGAGTTTAATTCCATCAATTTCCTTCGTTTCTCCGAAACAAGAGGAGTAAATTCCTCGAAGGCACTCCTCGGAACTCCGCACGCGGGACAAACCTCACCTAATTTACCTTCTTCAATAACAAAATTACAGTTTTTACAGCGTACTAATTTAGTCATAGGATCTTATTCAGATACTTACTTATTAAAAATTCCTTTAATGAAAAATAAAAAAATTTTGTCAATAAAGATAAAAAATCAATTAATTTTCATCCTTTTAGTTCTAAATCTTTTAAGTATTCTTCACGCTTTTTTTCTCCCTTTTCCTCATATTTTGGCCAAAGTCTCTTAACTTGGCTGGGCATACACATAATTAATTTAGAAAGAATGCCTTCTGCTTGGGGCACGCACACTTCCACTTTTTCTTTTAGGATGGCTTTTAAAACGCCTTCTGCAACCTCTTCTGGTGGAACTGGGTCATGAAGAAAGGTAAGAGGCGACCCGCCATGTTTCGCTTCAAACTCGAGCATCGGAGTATCAACAGAATCTGGAAAAATCGTGCTTATTTTGATATTATATTGTTTAAGTTCTAAATGCAATGTCCAATCTAATCCTCTTAATGCAAATTTTGTAGCAGTATAAATCGAGCTATACGTTTCGGGTACAATACCTGCCAAGGAAGAAATGGTCACGATATGCCCTCCACCAGCTTCCTTCATGATGGGAATAATTTCTTTTGTGCAGTGTATTGTTCCTAAAAGGTTAACATTAATTTGTCTTTCAATTTCTTCGTAAGAAAGATTTTCAAATAACCCTGGCACGATAATTCCAACTGTATTTATCAAATAATCTATTTTTTCATATCTTTCTAACGTTTTCCTGTAGAGTTGTTGGACTTGTTCCAGATCGGTTATATCACATTCAATAGAAAGAATGTCTTGGCTTAATTTTTTAGATAATTCCTTTAAAGAAGTGATATTAATATCAGCCAAAGCTAAATTAATTCCTTTCTTATCAAATAATTTTACAATCTCTCGCCCTATCCCGCCAGATGCTCCAGTGATTACAGCTACTTTGTTTTTTAAATGATCTCTTTTCATTTTGATATAGCATAAAATCTTTATTAATTGTTATAGTAATAGTTTGGAGTTCCAACTAAATAAATGATTAAACAGTTTCATAAAGTGGTGTTTTTTGAATTTGATCCTTTTTTAAATGCTTTTGTGACAGCCAATATAATTTTTTGATTTTGAGTAATCATTCAATTTGGATTAATATATTTATATTATGGTAGCTTTATTCAACACAATATATGATATCTTTACAGATGTTTTCATAATGGTGTGGGGCGGCTCTTTAAATTCAAGAGGATCAGAGTATTTGAGAAAAATAAGAGAAGCGGATAAAGTGGTGGGATTTCTCGAGAAGCTAAAAGAAAAAATTCGCTCAGAAGAAAAACATTATATTCGAAAAACAATTGACATTATTTCCGATTATATTAATAGATTATCTGAAGAACAAGAATAATTACTTTTCTATAATTCTCTCATTAATTTTTTGATAATTGCGATAATCTGATCAGCAGCATTCTTAATTTGTTCTGTAAGTTGAAAATCAAAAAAGGGTAAATCCTCATTTTCATTTATCTCTTCAATTGAGAGTTCTCCTTCTTTATATTGCGTGAGTTCTACAAACCCCTCAAGACTTTTAGGTACAAATCCAATCATAAATACGTCCTTTAAATCTGGAATTTGTTCTAAAAGATAATCAATTACAATATGGATCGGCATTGTATGAGAGCTGATCGGTACAAGATCATGCATATTTTCGCGTTCAATTATTGCCACAGTCCCTGGGTCTTTTTGTAAAGTGCAAGTATCGAGGACAACTAAATGCGATGGTCTGAACTCAACGATCTCACCCATACGAGCAAGTGGGTCTATTTTTGCGTTAATAAATAGAAATTTCTCACCATTATTATCGAGCAATTCAGTAATAATGTAGGGTCCAACGGCATCATCGGTCATTTTTGTCTCCCCAATTCCCAAGAACACAACTCGTTTCGCATTCTTTAATCTTTCAAAGAGTTTTTCGTATAGCTCATTCATTTCTATATGTGAAAATACACGATACAAGATTAATTTTTATTTTAGAAGTCAAAGAAAAATTCATTAAATAAGCTTTACTAGTGAGTAATAGAAAAATGACCGAAGAGTCTGATGAAAAAGAAAAAATTCAAGTTGAGGGAACAGTCAAAAAAGACAAGGTCATAATTACAGACCCCGATGGAATCGAGGAATTTTATGAAGGCAGTTTCATCGGCAATCTGGAAGAGGGACTGGATGAAAAGACTCTCATTCTTGATCCGATTGAAGTATTATTACTCTGCGAGCGAAAACGGATAATTCTCTGGGAGGATAACGATAAATCCAAAGATCAATATGATTTTGAGGGGTTAATTTCGTATTTTTCCCAATTTGATACAAATTTATGGCAAAAATATGTGATATACATGGATTTGCGAAGAAGAGGATATATCGTCAGATCGGGATTTGGAGACGGAATTGAATTCAGAGTTTTTAAACGAGGGGCGGATTTTCGAGAGGATGTGGCTAAATATCTTATCTATCCAGTATTTGAAGGTTCACCAATTGAACTTAGGGATTTAGACAAGATATCTCGCGTAGCACTTAGCTCTCGGAAAGATTTGGTGGTAGCAACTGTAGATAGACTAAGTAAACCAATTTATTACAGTGTCAAAAAATTTGAGATTCTTAGCAGAGATATTAGTGGAGATAAACGCTAGATACAACAAATCATATAGGTTTGGATTAATCTACTTTTAGGATTTAATAATTTAAATAGATAAATTTGATTAGGAAAAAATCCCTATATCTATTTAAGTAGGAAGAAATGCCGATTAAAGATTGAAAAAGAATAGTTAAACGATTATGAATGATAAATTTGTATGCGATACCTCCGTAATTTTCAATGGGCAAATTATGAGACTTATTGAGGATGGAGATTTAGGTGTCAAGCCAAATATAATAATCCCAAATGTAGTAGTAGCAGAAATTGAATATCGATCAAACATTCAAAAGGAAATAGGATTTTATGGGATAAATATTCTCAAAGATTTGAGAGAATTTCATAAAAAAGGAGAAATAAACCTAATTATAAGTGGAGAGCGTCCAACTAGAGAACAAATTAAATTATCACCAGGAGGGGAGCTTGATGCGCTTATTAGGGAGGAAGCAATGAAAAACAACGCCGTTTTAGTCACCACTGATCGAATACAAGGTGATATTGGCATATTTGAAGGATTAGAAGTTTTTTATGTGCGAGATCGATCCCCACGTAAACAGCGTGAAGTGAGAGAATTACAATTATTACGATTTTTCGATGACACCACTATGAGTGTACACTTAAAGCGCAATAACACACCCTATGCGAAGAAAGGTTCACCGGGAAACTGGCGATTGGAGAAAGTTTCAAACGATCCAATATTAAAACAAGAAATAGAGGATGTTGCGTATGAGATTGTAGAATTCGTAAGGGAAGATGAGCATTCATTTATCGAGATAGAAAAAACTGGAGCAATGGTAGCACAAATGCGAGAATTCCGAATTGTGATAACTCGTCCTCCATTTTCGAATGATGTGGAAATTACAGCTGTTCGACCTCTTGTTAACTTAGAGCTCTCAGATTATACAATTAATGAACAATTGCGCCAGAGATTGGACAGAGCGGAAGGAATCTTAGTGTGTGGCTCTCCTGGAGCGGGAAAGTCTACATTTTGTGCGGCTCTAGCTAATTATTACTTAGATCGTGAGAAAGTAGTGAAAACTTTAGAAAGTGTACGAGATCTCCAAGTGAGACCAGAGATCACTCAATATACAAAATTAGAAGGGAGTTTAGAAAATTCCGCTGATGTATTACTCCTTGTTCGACCTGATTTTACTATTTTCGACGAAGTAAGAGTATTAGAAGATTTTAAGATTTATTCTGATTTTCGCTTATCTGGTGTGGGGATGGTGGGAGTAGTGCATAGTTCCTCAGCAATAGATGCCATTCAGAGATTTATTGGAAGAGTGGAATTAGGAGTGTTACCATCGATCATAGATACTATTATTTTCATTGAAGGCGGTGATGTATCCACGGTCTTAGTAGTTAAGATGACCGTCAAGGTTCCTACTGGATTTAGAGATAAGGATCTATCACGACCCGTCATTGAGGTGAGAGATTTCCATACCAGAAAACTCGCTTTTGAAATTTATTCCTTTGGGCAAGACATAGTTTTAAATCCAATTAATCCCATCTCATCAAACAGGGGATTTCGCAAATTTGAACATCATTCAATGGGAAGAAGGAGAGAGTCTAAAGGAGAACGAATACCATTAGATATTGATATTAGGGGAAATAAGATTATTATCAACGCTCCTGAGAGGTATTCTTCCACAAATATCGAAATTTATTCAAATTCCCAATTGATCTTTACAGGAGCTTTGAGTAGAAATTCAGATATAAATCTTTCTTTATCCACGCGCGAAGGACAAAAAATCCTAAAAGAATATGATAGAAATAAGGATCTTCATGGGAAGGTTAAATAATTTATTCTATTGATTTTGATCAATCTTTTCTTTTATCTTTTCGACTATCGGGTTTAAAACATTTTTTATATCATTAAAAAACCTAAGATCTGCCCGATTATCATAAGGAGTCTCGCCTTGGTTCAAAATTATTAATTTTGCTCCATTATTTTGCGCAGCTCCCGGTAAATCTGCCGCAGGTGTCACCACAAGGGAAGATCCTATAACAAAAAACACATCTGCTTTTTTAGATTGCTCGATAGCTTCATATAGTTCATCTTGGGGTAATGGATCACCAAAATTAACTATACTAGATATCAATCTTCCCCCACAATAAGGGCATTCGGGTTGGTCTTTTGTAATCGGACTGGTGCGATATCCTAGGCCATGTTTAGATTTATCCCATCCTGCTTCTTCAAAGGTCATTTTCTTATTACACTGGATACATTTCATAAAAAATTGGTTACCATGGAGTTCAGCTAATTTATCAAAAGGAATTCCCGATTTTGCGTGAAGTCCGTCAACATTCTGACTAATCACATAATCTAATATTTCCATCTCCATTAACTCTACTAAGGCATAATGTCCTTCATTTGGTTGGACCTCATCCCATGAGACTTTCATTTTCGGGGGAGGAAGTCCTTTATCTCGTCGAGTCCATACACCATCGGGACCTCTGTAATCTGGAAGTCCGCTATGTGTTGAGATACCCGCGCCCGTGAACGCCACAAATCTGTCAGATTCTATAATCCACTCTGCGGCAAGCTCTATTTTTTCTTCTAAATCCATATCATTTACAAGAAATTTGTTCTAAAAGATTTAATTATTATATGATATAAAAAGGATTTGTTAAAAATGTATTATATTTTCGATTAAGAAAACTATTTAAACATAACTTCAAGAAAAAATGGGATATTCAAAAAAATTATAATATTTCTTTCAGGGATTCAAGGCCATCGTCCTGGGCCCGGAAATCGACCTGGTCGTCTTCGTCCGAAGGGGCCTGGACCCCAATGTGTATGCATGAATCCTCCATGTCGATTATCATGGAGTACATTATCAATCGAAAGTACAAATCCTACTAAAATCCTTCGGTCTGTCTCATTATCAAGTATTTTCAATGCATAAGTATCTTGAAAATCAAATAATCCTCCCAGAAATACATCCCTCCATCGATCTGCTTTTTCTATCTCGGCAACAATATTACCAGTACTTAAGTCCTTGATCTTGTAGCTCCAACCCATGAATTCCCCTTGCGCTTCATACCATCTTCGCCCATCAGGACTTTCTAGCCAGAATTTTGGTCGGAAAAAGCTTGTTATCTTTTTCTTTATTCGTGCGATTAAATTTCCTTGAGAATCTTTTAGATCTTGAGCTCCGCGAGCTGATATTATTTTCTCATGAATTGTTGCTGCAATAGAACCATCATTTTCCATTAATTCGATTCTACGGCGGATGCTAAAAATTATTCGATTCATTTTTCCAATAATATGACCATTTTCATCAAGAATATCTCCGCTTCCCCAATCCCAATATTTTTCCTTCAACACATAATATTTTCTTTTTAAATCAAATAACCCCAATCCATCAGTTACAGGTCCTTTAGACGATTGTGGTTGGGGGGATTGCTGGGAAGGTTGATTATGTTTTTGTTGAGCAAACTCCAATTTTGATCCGCAATTTTCACAAAATTTTTGATTTCTATCAGAAATTTCCTCTCCACAGTTAGGACAATACATTTTAGACTATTTTTTTATGTATTATTTTTCTATGTAGAATAAGGAAAATGCCATATAAATCTTTATCATAGTCCAATTTTTAATTGGCTAATAGAAGGAGATCTCGCGTAGTTTATTAGTAAGTAATTTAAGATTTTGCTCTAATCCGTAATATACAATCATCTGGAATGGATCGTTAACAAATTGTAATTCTGAGACATTATGCGAATCCGCACCGATTCCAACAGCGATTCTATGGTCTTTTATAATATCAAAAAAGAGCTCTTTATATTTAGATGCATAAAATTGGGAATAAGCGGAATTAAATTCAAAATATATATCATATTTTTGAAGAAAATCACGCAATACGTCAATTTCTCCATAAATGAATTTAGAAGGATCAAAATGAGCTAACCCAAATATCGGAAGCGGTTTTTTATTATTCCCTTGATTTATCCATTGCTCAATTAGATTTTCAATAAATTCTATTGATTCTGGACTTTCAAGATATTCAAATAGAATAAGATCGAACTTAGTTGGATCAACCAATTTCAAAACATATTTCTTTGAACTCCCTAGATCTACTTCTATTCCCTTTAACACTCGTAAATTCTGTTTCTTTTTAATAAGTGCATTATTTTGAGCTTTTATTCTTTCCAAATACAGATTAATCTTTTTGTAAGAATCCAATGTTTTAATGATATCAGCTTTCCAGGCATTTGAAAAGTGATCAGTAATCGCAATATAATCAAAATTCAATTCTTTTGCTTTATGGACCATAGTTTCTATATCATTACGTCCATCTGAATAAATTGTATGAATATGCAAATTTATTTTTGGAAATCCCGGGAATCCACTCATCATGTTGAATTTATACTTCAGTAGCTTTTCGGAGATTTTTATTTTATCTAATAATGATTTTCCAATAAATTTGATAAATATTTAATCGAAATAATTTTATTGTTTGATGGTCAGACTATTGGTATGAGAACCATTCAGTTCAATAATACGAAAGAAAATATTCCCGTGTTGGGGATGGGAACTTATGGAATTTTTCCGGGAGAATCGAATGAAGTATATGAACAATGGAAGAAGGTATTAAGAAACGGGATTGAGTTAGGGATGAATCATATAGATACCGCAGAATTATATGGAAGCGGTCATTCCGAGAAAATTATTGGTCAAATAATCAAGGAGTATGACAGAGAGGAGATTTTTATAACTACAAAAATGCTTCCTTCACATAAAACAGAGCGTCAGATGAGAAAAGCGATTAATCAAAGTCTTGATCGCCTAAGTTTAGAATATGTAGACCTTTATTTGATTCACTGGTTAGAAAGCGATAGCTCAATTAAAAATATAATGAAGATGTTTGAAACCTTTGTTGATGAGGGAAAAACGCGGTATGTAGGGGTAAGTAATTTTTCTATATCTGAGGTAAAGGAAGCGATAAAATATTTGAAAAAATATGATTTAGTGACGAATCAGGTGGAAATTAATATAAAAAACCAAAAAGAGCTGAGAAATCTCTCTTTTTACCAAAATAACAAAATAATGCTCACCGCATACACCCCATTAGCAAAAGCCAGTTTAAAAGGTTTACCCAACATATTGCAAAAAAAGTTAGACCATTTAAGCAAAAAATATGAGTGCTCTAAGCTGCAAATCGCCTTGGCATGGTTAATAAATCATCAAGATGTTATAGCGATTCCGAGAACATCAAACGTCTCTCACTTAAAAGAAAATGCCAAAGCAGCAGAGATATTACTAGATGACTTAGAAATTGAATCGCTTAATCATTTTTAGTTTCATAGATATAAAAATAAACTAAGTTGAAGCTTCTTCTTCATCTTTTGCGTTTTCTGTTTGCTCCATTTCAACATTTTCTACTTCTTCCTTCTCATCTTTTTGTTCTTCGCCCTCTTTTTCCTCTTCCGTTTCTTCGTCTTTTTCTTCTTCCTCTTCTTCTTCACCAGCTAAACCTGTGAAATCTTCAAGGTCTTCTCGTTTTGGAAAATTTCTTCCTTCATGCACCTTTTTAAAATGCTCTTTGTGTTTTAGTATTTCATCATGGATATCCTTAAGTTCTTCGTTTTTAAGCATTCGATTATAGAAATCTAAAATAGAATTATAGACCTCTGCAACAAATGTATCCATTTGAGACATTTCATAAGAGAGATCTCTAAGAAAATTATAATCGATTCTCATTTCAATTTCTCGACTCATAATTTCCTTTTCAATTTCTCGGCGTAAGCGTCTCTCTTCAAAATGGCTCCATATCATTTCGTATATAAAATAGTTTACCGATTGAACCGCTTCAGTTAAAAGAGCAACCCCTCCTGCGGCCGCAAGATCTCCTGTTCCAACATATGCCGTGATAGTTCCCAAGACAAGAGTGATCATTCTATATATGACAGTTTTTATTACACTACGCTTTAGGTCTACCAATTTTTCTCACCTTACCTTAGACCCCTAGTGATTTCAGTTCTTTATTGTAATATATTTGCGCTATGCTGGAGAAAAGCATACTGAAGCCAAAAACCATAAAGATTGTTATGAAAATAAATTCACTCCCCGTCTTATTGATGAATGTATCGAAAAATATTAGCGACTCAATATTGGTAAAATCTGTATAAACCAAAAAAGCAAGGAAAAGAGAAAAGAATGCTCCGATAAGTTGGACTAAACTGATAAATAGATTGAAATAATAAATGATTTTGACACGTTTTCGTTCTAATTCAATAATTTGCCCACCCCCAATAGTTATCGCTACTTTCTCTTTATCTATTTTCTTGACAAAGTAATATATAAACTCCCTTAAGGGTATTATATCAAATATAAGCGTACATATAGCGAATATCCCAAAAAAAATTAAAACCCTAATTAGGAATAGTTGAAAAAAGGATACTCCCCAAGACACTGAAGAATCTAATATTGCGTAATTATTAAGAGCTAAAATGGAAATAGTCAGAAAAATTAAGCTAAAGAACTTTATTCCGGCAACGGTGATGAGAATCGAATGTCTATCTGCTAATGTTATTAGATAATATGTCAATCCAATAAAAAAAATCATCAACCCAATGATAATTGCTAAGAATGATAACACAAATGAGAAAATCAGGCAGCTAGCTCCCACAATGATGGGTAGATAAGGAAATAAAGGAGCTTTAAAGGGGCGATCCAATTCCTTTCTTTTGTATCTTAATATGACCGCAGCAAAATTGACAAACGCCAATCCAAAGAAATAAATAAAACTGGTCATTTCTGCTGCTACATTAATATCCACCACTAAAGTTATTAGTACGCTTACTGCGGACGTGATCATCAGAGAATATACGGGAACATTCCTCTTCTTATTTACTTTTTCTATTTTTTCTGCTACATACTTATCTCGTGCTAATGCATGTAATACATTTGTAGCAGATCCAAGGGCAGCATTCATCGCAATTAGAGTAGAAATTATCCCTGCCGCTCCCATGAGATAGTATCCAAATGGCCCTAGTATGTCTCCCAGTACTTGTGCAAGCAGAATAGGGGACTCAACTAAATCTCCAGTTTGTTCACCAAGGTTAATCAATACTACGGTCGAAACAATTAGGTATGTTAACGCTGTAGCGGCAATCGCTAACATGTTTACGCGAGGAATATTTTTGGAACGATTTTTAAGAATAGGATTTAAATGAGCTAAATTTGAAGTAATAGAAGTATAACTGATAAATAGTAAAGAAAACATTTGAACCATACCAAAAATATTAAATCCTTTTAGAAGGAACGCGGGATTAAAATTAGTTTCATTCGTTATCGGGGCGATAAAAAAACCTGAAATTGAAAAAAAAGCAAAAATAATTAATATCACAACCGTTAAAACTATAAGCGATTTAATTGCGATATCTTGAGTTCGAAACACCACAGCCGAGATAAATAATGTTGATACTATTGCTATAATCAATTGTGCAGGAGCTAAGACGGGAAATATTTGAAACATGACCAGAGAAAATGCTAGAGAGGAAAATACACATGTTCCGATGTTAGCCATCCATAAAAAGAAGCCAATTATATAGGCTAAAAACCCTCCGAGTGCTTCTTTACTAAAATTATAGGCCCCACCAGAATATGGTAGGCTAGTTGATAATTCTGAATAATTTAATGCCGTTATAAAAATTAAAAATCCTCCTAATCCTAAACTAATCAAAACTCCAGGACCCGCGATTTCAATTGCTCCACCTAATAATATAAAGATACTGCCCCCAATACCGCAGCCAATACCATAAAGGGACCCATTTAGTAACCCCAAAGGTTTTTCGGGTGGAACTTCCACTTCTTTTTCTTTATTTTGATTACTCAAGGTTCTTCAAAATTTTTTATTTATTTTTTGCGTTAAATGATATAATACTAGGACTTTTCAAGGTGAAAAATACCAGAGATAATCGTAAGAATTGACCCCGTAAATAAAAGCCAAATTATAATATCTTTATTAATACCTCCTAAATCTATTAATCCAAATAAAGTTCCCAAGGACCATATTATGAAGAAAATCCCAAAACAAATCAAAATACCACCAAAGAATTTCGATAATCTATATATTAAAGAAAGAACTTCTAATCGATGTATACGGCTCTCTTTATCTCTAATTTCTCTTTCTTGAGTTTCCAGCTCTCCTTTTAAGTCTTGAAAAACTTCTCTCGATTCGCTAATACTCTTTTCAATAGTTTCATTCGCTTTGACTAATTTATTATGCTCTTCTGAGATTGCGTCTAGTTTATCTGTTACTGCTTCCAATCTCTCTTCACGTTCGTCATATTCTCGTTTTGAATTCTCAATATTTTGTTTTATATCTTCTAATCGTTTATCATTTTTTTCTACTAAATCTTCTTTATTGGATATTTCCGATTTGAGATTCTCTAATTTATCTTTTGCATCTTGAATTCGAGATTCCAGCTCAACTACTTGTTGCTGTTTTTCTGTCATCTGAAATTTATATTTTTCCAACAACTCTTCATAAGTCTTTTTCTGTTCTCTTATTTCTGGAAAACCTTCGTGATATTCTTGTATCTCTTTTTCTATTTCCCCCAGCCGATTTTCTTTTTTATCCAATTGGTCATTTAACGTTTCTAATTCATCTTCTTTCGCTTCAATTAAATTATTTGAATGCTCCAATTCAACTTTATTCTTATCTATCGAAACTTTAACAGCCTCATTTTCTGCTTTTAAGCTTTTCAGTTTTTTTTCCAAAGCTTCCGCTTCTTCCTTTTTCTTTTCAATTTCTTTTTCCTTCTCTTGCATTTCCTCCTTAATTTTTGAAAGCTCTTGTCTTAAGTCATCTCGTGTCGCGATTTTTTCCTTAACATTATCAGATAAAACCATTAAATCTACTTGGCGTTGTTCGTAATTTTTAACCAGTTGTTCATTATTTTTAATAAGTTCTTGATATTCTTCCTCCAGATTTTCCTTGCTTTCCTTTATGATATCTAACCTATCTTCTAGATTTTGTAATTCTTCATTTTTCCTGTTATACTTTTCTTCAAGATCTGAAATAGTTTCCTGTAGTGCTTCTAAATATTGCTGTTTATCTTGGGTTTTCTTTTGAATTTTATCAAATTGTTCCCTAGCTTCTTCAATTTCCTTACTTATTTCTTCGACAGCGGTTTTGCTGATCTCCTTTTTTTCTAAATCTTTTTCAATAGCTTCAATGCTGCTTTCAAAAGTTCTTAGATTTTTATCAATTATATCTCGGGAATCTTTTGCTTTTGTTAACGATTCCTTATCAACCCGTTCAACTTCATTCTCTGGTTTACTATTCTTCTCCTCAATCTCTTCATTATCATCTGACATTTTGCTTAATTCTCGGATTATAAAATTTTGATTTCCTAATTTTACTAGGATATAGAAGTTTAAATTTTAATTCTTTAAATAGCTTTTAGAAAATAGATATAGCTTTCCCTAGATGATTGTTTATACAAAAACATTTTGTAATAATTAAAGCCATTCTTCATTAAATACATAAAAA